>JAFDXB010000133.1 GCA_018268175.1 Bacteroidota bacterium
CGTTATGCACAATCTTAAAACCACACTCCGAAAAAAAATGTAAATTTGACTGAACACTTTACTATTGAAATAAATGAACGTACTCAACCAATACATAACCTTTCTAAAAGAATATAAAAAGCTACTCGAAAGAGGAGTGAAAGACGTTCTAAATTCAACTGTTTCCAGTAACTTTATTTGGGTTGATGAAATTCAAAACTTCATTGATTCAGGAATATGTGAATCAACCTTAATTGATGCTTTTTCTCCAAAATTCAAAAAACAACCTCTAATTTTCTCTTTACAAAAACCGTATAAACCAAATATACAAATCCCGAATAGATTCTTAGAAATTATTGATTTTGACGAAGCTAAAAACAAGTTTGAAAGTATAATAGGAGATGAAGAAGAACTTATAAGTTTCCAAAATTCGACAGAGGGAAAAGTTGAAATAGAAAAATTAAAAAAGTTTAAAAAAAATAAAGAAACGTACTCAAAGCTTTACAGAGCTTATAATGATATTAAAAATGATTCAAACTTAGAAATCGTTTTGAGTGTTGGTTTCATACAATATTCCAAATTAAATAGCAATGGAAATTTATCAAAAACCAATCAACATCTATTTCATTTTCCTTTATCGTTAGATATTGATTCAAACAATGTTGTAAAAATTTCATTTTCAGATTTAGAAAACCCTTATGCAGATTTTTTCTTTCTAAATAACACTCCTATCGAGAAAGAAGTATTATCAAATATCATTGATAGATTTGAAGAAAGAATTACTGAACTTGGTTACGAGTATATTTTTGACAACGAGTTTAAAGATTTACTTGCAAAATCAATTCAAAAAATTTCGAGCAATTCAGAGTTTGAAAATTCAATTTACAAACCAGAAAGTGACCATTTCAGAGAGGATTATTTTAAAGTGCTGTTTTCTCCTGCAATAAATATTAAACAAAGAAAGCCACGTTTCTTTGAAAAATTAACGGATTCAATTATAAAACACAATGATGAAAATGAAATAGAAGCAAAACTATTTAATCTGTTAGTTAGAAATCCGGAATCATCAGGGAACAATTCTTATACAAAACCCAACTATTTTAAAGACGAACTTTTTGAAACTCATAAAGCCAAAGCTAAAAACTTAAATGGAGATGACGACTTTTCTGTGTTTTTTCCTCTTCCATTCAACAAAGAACAAAAACAGATTTATGAAAATTATCTTAAAAACAGATTAACAGTTGTAACTGGACCACCTGGAACAGGAAAGTCGCATACAATTGTAAACATACTTTGTTCTTTGTTAGCACAAGGAAAACGAGTGCTTGTTACCGCTCAAACAGATAAGGCTTTAGAATCTTTGCTTGATAAAATTCCTGAAACTTTTGATGATTTGATATTCACAAAAATTCAATTGGAAACTAATCAGAATCGATTTTCTTTAGAAAAAAGTATTGGCAATATTTCGAAAATTCTGACTGACAACTTTTATCTAAATATTGAAACCAAAATCGAAGAGTTAGACAATTTAAAAGCTGAATATGTAAAATTAAAATCCGAAATTATTCGAGCTCTCGAAAAAGAATATACTCAAATCAGAATTAATGATTCTTTTGAGAATTTGAGAGCATATCAAATTGTTGAAAAATTTGAATCAAAAGAATCCGTAGAATGGAATTGGATTCAAGATGAACTATCAAATGAAGCTATATCCAATTTTGACGTTATAAAGGATGAGATTTTAAAATACAAACAATTAGTCGGAACAGAAATCCGATACAATAATGTTATCAATATTGACATTTCAACAATTTTGAAAAAACTAGAAAGTTTTGATTTTAAAAATTTTCTAACTATTCAGGAGCAATATGATAAACATTTAAATCATTTAGGATTAAATGAGTATTCCAAAGATAAGGTCTTAAATATTCAGTTAGAAAATATCACAAAAATCGCAAATGAATTTTCTAACTCGGATATCGTTCTCAAAAACATTAAAGAATTAGAGAATTTACAAAAACAATTAAACAATCAAGTTTTTCAGGAAAGCTTAACGATAAATAAGGCATTTAGTGAGCTTACAGAAAATGGAACAAAATATCTTTTAGACATTGAAACTTATTTATCATTTGTTGAAAATGGTAAAGCGGGATTTTTCACAAAACTAACCAACTCCAATTTTAAGCAAGTTTCATATTTAGAGCAATTTACAGTAAACGGCAAAAAGTGCAATACTAAAACCGAAATATTACAATTAAAGTCGACAATTGAAAAGCTCATCATTATCAACAAAAATTTCACTTTGTTGAAACAAAATGGCTTTTCGTTTTCTTATGATGATAGCTCCAATTTATATGAGAAAGGCGTAGTTTTAAAAGAAGTTCTAAAGAAGATAGAAACAAACAAGGAAGTTGTTTCTAAAATTCAATTCAATGCAGATTTTATAAATCTTTCAGAATACACTCAAATCAATTTGTTTGACATAGATAATTTATCAAGGAAAGCAATAGTATTAAAAGACGATATTGATAAATTAGGGAAAATAAATAGTCAATTAATCGAGAACCTTCAAATATTAAAAAATATTGATTCAATAATTGAGCAATCTTCATTAAAAAATGAATTTTCGAAGTTTTTACCTGTTGAAAATATTGGAGAAGCACAAGATTTTGAACTTTTAAAAAACCGATTTTTAGAAATCGGAAAACAGCTTGAGATAGAACAAACATTTCTCAGCTTAATAAAATATTTGACAGACTTACTTCCGAATACTTTTAATTCTCTTGAAAGTATTCCCAGCTATTATATTTCAAAAGAAAATTTTGAATATGCTTCTGCAAATACATTCATTAAGAAAAACGAATTTATTGATTTACAAAAGTGTAAAGAAGAATTATCATTTATCAACAAAAAAATATTCCAAATTAAATGTGATATTTTATTTGACCTTGCAAAGTCAAACTTTAAAAACAAGTTTGACAATAATGAAGTTGATGCTTTTATTAATTTGCTTGAAGAATACAAGTATAATTTATCTCAAAGTGTTAGAAAAATTCGCAACCAAACTCAATATCAAATCCTTACACGTAAGAATAGTATTGATATTAGCAAGAGGTTGTCTTGTTGGGTAATGAAATTTAATGATGTTTTAAATTCAGTAGGAAGTGAACCTGAAATTTTTGATTGTGTTATTGTTGATGAAGCAAGTCAATTAGACTTTAACAGTCTTATTTTAAGCTATTATGCGGAGAATATGATAATTGTTGGAGATGACAAACAAACATCTCCAAGTAGTCTTACAGGAGCGGACGGAAACGATTTTGAATCAATTAAAAATAAACATCTTAAATTTTTAGGAGCAAACGCACTACATATAAAAAGTGATAATAGTTTATTTATGCTTTCAAAGATGGTTGCAGGAACTGCTAATTTAACTTTGAGAGAACATTTCAGATGTGTTCCTGAAATTATTGAATTCTCAAAATTTCATTTTTACGACAATTCGTTACGACCTCTGAAACAAATCAACTCAAACAGATTAAATCCAAAAGAAACTGTTTTTGTAAACGATGCATTTACAGAAGACAAAATTGTTTACAAGGAAATTGATGAAATTAAAAAATTTCTTCAAAGAATTCTGAAAGAAGACCAATACGCTAATAAATCGATTGGTGTTGTAAGTCTAGGACTAACAAAACATACTGAAAAACTAAAGGATATAAAGGAAGATTTAGCCAATGAATTTGGAAAGGAAAAAATAGATAAACACAAGCTAATTATTGAGGATTCTCCCAAATTTCAAGGAGATGAAAGAGATGTTATGATTGTTTCTCTTGGAGTTGCATTAGATTTTCAGAAATTGAAAGAAAATCAAAATGCTAAACCACGAGCAATTATTAGTGACCAAGATGAATTTAAAAAAATTAATGTAGCATTAAGTCGAGCAAAAGAACAAATGATTTTATTTCATTCGGTTGAGCATAACGATTTACAAACAACTGACTTTAGAAATAAAATCTTGAGTTTCTTCAAAGATGAAGCAAAACCAATTTCTCAATTACAAATTGATAACAACAATATTGAAAGATTTAGACACAATGTTCCTGAACCATTTGACAGCTGGTTTGAATGTGATATTGCTAAAGCACTCATTGAAAATGGATATAGTTATATCCAACCACAATACAATGTAAAAGAATCTGAACTTTTTTATAATCATAAACTTGGAAAACAAGTTTACATCAACTTTAAAATAGATTTAGTAATTCACAATAACGGAAAAATGATTGCTATAGAATGTGATGGCGACCCTTTCCATTCACTTCCTGAAGATGTGGCTTACGATATTGAAAGGCAGGAATTTTTAGAACGTGTTGGCTGGAAAGTATATCGCGTACTTTATTCTGCATTTAAAAGAAGTCCACAAGACGAGATACAAAAGATTATAGATTTTATTGAAAAAAACACGAAAAAAGACCAGAAAATAATTATTGAAAAAACGATTGAATTAAAAGCAGAATTTGAAGATGAAATAGAATTTGAGAATGAGGAAGAAATACCTGAATATATTTTGCCGAAACATAAATCATACATTGACATTTTAGAGGAAAATAGCGAAACATCTAATTCTATAAATCAATTAAATGGTACGACAACAAATCATAAACATAAATCATTCATTGATATGATTGAAGAAGATTTGGAAGAATCAAATCAGGTAAATCTATTTTCCTATGATAGCAAAATTCTTTGCTACTTCAATCTTTTTAGTGACAACACATACAAAATACAAGAACATTCAGAAGAAAATTGTTTGTTTTCATTACCTATTGACGAAAAGTTTAAAGATGGGTTTCTCCTTCAATGCTACGACAACGGACATATAAACAAAGTTTATGTAAATTCTATCTTAGAAAAAAGAATGAACTATCATTATTCGAATGGAAAAAATCCAAATGCCAATATTCTTTATCTCAAATTGATTGAAGAAGATGCGATTATTGCTTTAAAAATAAAACGAGGTTTAGAAACGGTTTTTAAAGCTCATAAAACTGAGAACATTTCAAATAGAGAACTTTTGCATTTGCAAGGTTATAAGATTGTTTACCAAAACAATGAAAGTATTGAATACAAAATTTTACCTAAAAATATTTATGAAGACATAAAACGACTAGTCTTCACAAGTTTTACAGCCGAAGGAAAATCAGTTTACAACAATTATTATGACAATGAATGGAAAATAATAGAACAATTCATACCAAAACTAACCGAATAAAAAGACTGTGCATAACAAGGGTTTTGCAATAGTGGGGCGAAACTGCAAAGTTCAAAGGCAGTTCTTCGGTTCAACTTTTGTACAAAATTGAAGATTTGTGCTTCGATTGCCCCACCATCGCAAAGCCCCGAAACGTTGGCTGTAATTTTATCGAACCCTCAATATTTACAACGATGAAGATGGACTTCAAAACTATAAAAGACAAAAACAGTTATGACTATCACTTTCAGCACTATGATATAGCGGGCATTGACCCC
>JAFDXB010000134.1 GCA_018268175.1 Bacteroidota bacterium
CCGAAAATTGTGGCTTTATACTTGTTTCCAAATCCATTATACAATCTAACAACAGTTGAATCAGAAATCTTTAAAAATTTTAAAATTCGTTCTCTGATACTCACAAAAATTATCTTTATTTAAAATTTAAAAAATGCCTGCGAAAATTACAAAAATTTTATTCGTAATTAACAGCAAAGCCGGGCCCGGCAACACATCCTGGGAAAGTATAATTAACAATTACTTTACCGAAAAAGATTTTTCTATTGATTTTTACGATTTACAGAAAAAAGGCTTCGACAATTTAAAAACAGCTATAGCAAATTCGGATGCCTCAATTGTTGTTGCTGTCGGTGGCGATGGTACAGTTGCTTTAGTAGCGCAACACATATCCGGTTCTTCAAAATCATTAGGAATTATTCCCGCAGGTTCTGCGAATGGAATGGCAAAAGAACTTGCAATTCCCATAAAGCCGGATGAGGCTTTAAAGATTATTGAATCCGGCAGGCCGGTAAATTGCGATGCAATAAAAATTAATGATAAAAATATTTGCCTTCATTTAAGCGATATAGGCTTAAATGCACGATTGATAAAATATTTCGATGCAGGCAAATTGCGAGGAAAACTGGGATATGCAATGGTGTTGTTTAAAACTCTATACCGCAAAAAAATTATGAAAATTGACATAAGCACTGAATCTGAACATTTCAGCTCAGAAGCAATAATGGTAGTTATTGCAAATGCAAGCAAATACGGAACAGGAGCAGTTATTAACCCTAAAGGAAAATACGATGATGGATTTTTTGAAATTGTAATTGTAAGGAAACTTGCTTTTAAAGAACTTCTCAGAATGATGCTTAGTCCGGGCAAATTTGACCCTAAAAATATTCAAATCATCAAGGCCAGAAAATTAAAACTTACTTCCAGTTCAAAATCACATTTTCAAATTGATGGAGAATATATTGGCAAAGTTAATTCAGTATCTGCTGAAATTATTCCTTCCTACATAAAGGTGATTTTGTGAATTAATTAAACATCATTGATGAAACTTTTTCATCGTGCCCATAAATGTCGCCGGCAAAATGAAGCAAATTATTTTCATCTACCCAAGCGGTGTAATAGGTAATTATTACCGGCACCGGCTTTTTTAATTTTACAAATTTTTCAGTTCCTGAATTCATCGCCGCATCTATTTTACTGCTTGTCCATTGCGGATCATCCTGCAATAAATACATCGCCATCTTCTTAGGATCAGAAAGCCTGATACAACCATGGCTATAAGCTCGTTTATCCTTCTCGAACAAAGATTTTGCAGGTGTATCATGGAAGTAAATATTGTAACTGTTGGGAAATAAAAACTTCACTTTCCCCAATGAATTTTTTGGCCCCGGCAATTGCCTTACAACCGGCAAAGCACCGTTATTATTTACTATTTCCATATTATGGGTTTGTAAATAATCCGGATCTTTTTCTATCCCCGGTAGTATTTCCTTTTTCACAATGCTTGGTGGCACATTCCAATATGGACTAAAGACAACCTGATTCAGATCACCCGAAAAAATTGTTGTATTGTGCCCTTCTTTACCAACAACAACATTCATATCAAAAACTTTTTTTGCGCCGTCGTTTACATGCAATATAAATTCAGGAATATTTACTGTTATTAATTTGCCTTCGGGTTGTTGAACCATCCAGCGCATCCTGTTCATATTTATCAAAATTTGCTTAACACGATCAACTGCACTTACGTTTAGATCTTTGATAAGAGATGAAGAAACCTTTCCGGTAGGTTCATAACCAAAACGCATTTGAACTCTTTTCACTGCATTCTGCAATTGTTCATCGAACAATAATGATGTATCACCGGAAGGAAAATCTCCCGTTAATTGCAAATGCCTTTTAAGTGGTAAAATAAATGGTGAGCTCGTGCCAAAAGAATAATCCTTTTCTTTTCCGTCAAGTTTTGGAAACCCGCCTGAAGTTGCAATATCGTAATAAACCTTCAGTTTATCTTTTAATAACCCGTATGCTTTATTTATATCTTCAAAATATTTGTCATCCTTATGCTTTTTATTTAGAAGTGAATCTGCAAGCGCTAATGCATTTTCCTTTTTACGCGGAATAAATCTTTCCATTTCTTTTCTCTTGATGTTCTTTTCTACCAGATCATCCAGAGAATAAAGAATAAAATGCTCTGTAAGTTTGAATTCAATATTTATCAGATTCTCATTTGCAGAAAGTTTTAAAGATTCTTCTTCTGCAAGGTCATCCATTTTCTTTTCAAGGTCTTTATCAATAAGCAATGTGTCATTTTTATAAACTGTTTGATAATTATGCAAATTCCAGAAACCTCTTGCCTGCTCCGTTAAGCCGGTTGTTGTAAACCATGCAAATTGAAAATTCCGGGCATTATAAAAACTGCGCATTCTCCTAGAGATGGTATCATTTAAATTGTTATCCAGAATAAATTTTTCAAGAGCAGTGCTGTCAGTAAACAAATCACTGTATGAGTTTTGTGGAGTTATACTTAAATCGCGTTTCGATATTTTTTTTGCTGACTCCGGTTTCTCAGAATCAGATTTATTGGAATTTTTACAACTAAATATGAATAGAGACAAAAAAATGATAAGAATATTTTTCATACCTCAGGCATATACAAATGATATGCCGTTAGAATTAATCCCAAAATGTATAGGGTATAATTCATAGAAACTAAAAGTGTATTTCCCTTAATTCCCTTAATAACTAAATGGTTAAAATTCTTACAAAAAAAAGTATTTGGTCACAATTCTTAGAAACCAACTTTTTATTTCCTTAATTCCCTTAATAACTTAATGGTTAAAATTCTTACTAATAAAAGTTTTTGGCCAAAATCTTAGAAACCAACTTTTTATTTCCCTTAATTCCCTTAATAACTTAATGGTTAAAATTCTTACTAATAAAAGTTTTTGGCCAAAATTCTTAGAAACCAACTTTTTATTTCCTTAATTCCCTTAATAACTTAATGGTTAAAA
>JAFDXB010000135.1 GCA_018268175.1 Bacteroidota bacterium
GAAGCCCTGTCAGCTTTTGCACTTGCCTCATTAATTGTTGCGTCGCTTGGAATAATTTCTTTTGCCATATAAGCAACTTTGTAAGCAGGCTTAAAATCTTTTTGTGAAGTAACCTCAATAACATGGTAACCAAACTGAGTTCTTACAACACCTCTTGAACCAACGGGATTTGAAAACACATAATCGTTAAATTCAGGCACCATTTGGCCGTAACCAAAAGTGCCAAGGTCTCCGCCTTTATCCTTAGAACCGTCGGCAGAATATTTTGCAGCAAGTTCGCCAAAATTTGCACCGCCGTTAACAGCAGTTAAAATACTGTCGGCTAATGCTTTTGCTTTTTCATCAGCCATAAGTTCCTGGCCGGTTTGTAAATCACGAGGGCTTATCAAAATATGTTTTGCCTGAACGCTGTCAGGTAAATTTTTAATGCCAATAACCTTTGCAAGAACGTAATCATTGTCTTGTAAGTAAGGTCCAACAACTGTTCCCACAGGTGCCGCCATAATTTCAGCAGCATTTGGTTGTGTTAATTTAGAGCCCGGTACATACGAATCGTTATAATCAATAACTGAAGTATTTTTTGTTACAAACAGAGATGCGTTACTGTCTGCTTCAAAAGGAGCTTTTAAACTCATTACAGCATCTCTTGTTTTTAAAGAATCTGCTGAAGAAGGAAGTTGGCTTATTGCAACATAAGAAATAACTGTTCCTGCTTCCTGCTTAAACATTTTTTTATTCTTCTTCACATAAGCGTTAATATCTTCATCAGTAACCTTAACAGCGCTATCTGAAATTTCGGTATAAGGAATATATGCATAACTAATTTGAGAGAAGTTGTTCGCTTCTTCATTATCCTTTTTTTGCATCCATTTAGGATAATAAACACCCGCATTTAAAAGACCTGCATATTTAGCAACAAGAGAAGAAAGTTTTAGTGGGTTGATTACCTGTTGATTTATATTTTCTCTTTGTTCTCCTTTTAATTTTTTAATGTTATTAAGAGCTTTTTGGGCTTCGGCAACATTTAATTTTCCGGTTTCAGGATCGCGAAGTTGTTGTTCCTGTAATAACGGGTTATTAGGTTCATTACTTAATAATATATAAGAAAGTTCCTTTGCAGTAAAATCAATTCCAAGTTTTGATGCTTCTTTTTCAAATATTTTTTCAGCTACCATTGAGTTCCAGGTTTCATCTCTAAGTTGGTAGGTTCTTAAGCCTGAGGCTTTTTGTCCTGATCTTTGCTCGTCCATCATTTCAGCCATTCTCAACCTTTTATTAAAATCATTCACCTCAATGTTTTCACCGTTAACTTTACCAATATCAGTTGTATTTGAACTGAATAATCCGCCTTGTTGATTAGAATCCATTAATATGAAACCTATTAAGCTCAGTGAAATTACAATCATCACTATAATAGCACCTTTATCACGTATGGTCTGTATAATCTGCATGTTAGAACAAAAATTTTTAAGGCTGCAAAAATAGGTTTATTTGTGATATTAACAAATTGTGGAAAACACGCCTAAATGCGCATTAATAAGGGTAATTATTATTTATTCAGGCATTAACTGTGAATAACTTAAGTTTTTGTGGAAATCACTAAAATCCGTAAAAAAATTTGTGGATGAGATTGTGAAAAACTTCATGGGCTTTAAAAAATTTCTATGAGGTTGTTAAAAACCAACAATTTTTACCCTCTCAATTCACACTTTTAAAAAGTGATTCTGTTCACTTTTAACTATATTAACAATCGGCTGTAAATTCTTGATAAATATTTAAAAATCTATCCGCCGGCAGGCGGGAATTAAAATATTAAGTATGCTAAAATGTGAAATAGGTGTGAATAATGGCTGAATAAAGTAATCTTTTTAATTTTACAAGAGAATTGAAAATAATCTTTCCACTAATTAACACTCCTAATAGTAGTAAGACTTATAAAAATAAATAGTATTAAATACATATTATGCCGGTTATTAACAACGAAGAATTAATAAAAGAAGTTTCTCAAAAAGGATTTCTTGATTTTGAAATAGATCCCTCGTTAGATTTATTTGAAGAGATAAATAAATTGAAAAAGGAAAAAAACGCAATTGTATTAGCGCACTATTATCAGGAGCCTGATATTCAGGATGTAGCGGATTATATAGGGGATAGTTTGGGCCTTGCCCAGAAGGCTGCCGGTACCGATGCTGATATGATTGTATTTGCGGGGGTTCATTTTATGGCTGAAGCTGCAAAAATTTTAAATCCGGGTAAAAAAGTTGTATTGCCTGATTTAAACGCAGGTTGTTCTTTAAGTGATTCGGCTCCGCCGGCATTATTTAAAGAATTTAAAGACAAGCATCCTGGCCATGTTGTTATTACCTATATAAATTGCAGTGCCGGCATGAAGGCCTTAAGTGATATTATTTGTACCTCAAGCAATGCACAAAAAGTTATAGAATCTGTACCTGCAGATACTCCAATAATATTTGCTCCTGATAAGAACCTTGGAGCATACCTGATAAAACAAACAGGCCGCGATATGGTTCTGTGGAACGGTTCGTGTATTGTGCATGAATTATTCAGTTTAAAGAAAATTACAGATCTTAAAGCCCGCCATCCTTTGGCAAAGATTATTGCACATCCTGAGTGCGAAGAACCTGTTTTAAAAGTTGCTGATTACATAGGAAGTACCACTGGATTATTGAAATATACTCAATCGAGCGAATTTAATGAGTTTATAGTGGCAACAGAGGCCGGAATTTTACATCAGATGGAAAAGGCCAGCCCACACAAAACATTCATTCCTGCGCCGCCTGAAAATGCCTGTGCATGCAATGATTGCCCGTACATGAAGCTGAATACTCTTGAAAAATTGTATTTATGCATGAAGTACGAACTTCCGCAGATAGAAATGGACGAAGAACTTAGACTTGCTGCTAAAAAGCCTATTGACAGAATGCTTGATATTAGCGCAAAATATGGTTTGTAATAATCATATAATAAATTTATTTGATATTACTAAGACACATACCTTTTTTAAAATCTGTATTTATCTACAGTATAACAGCTTTTGGAGGCCCCCAAGGTCATTTGGGTATGATGTTTAAAACATTTGTTCAAAAAAGAAGATATATAACTGAAGAAGAATTAATTGAATATAATAGTTTTTGTCAATTATTACCTGGTGCATCATCAACACAAACAATTACATTAGTTGGTTATAAGCGCGGCGGAGTTCCTTTAGCTGTACTAACTCTTTTAATATGGATTTTGCCTGCATCGGTTTTAATGGGAGCACTTTCGTTTTTAGTAACCGGTAGATTTAGCGAATATTTTAATCACAGTTTCAGGTTTGTTCAACCTATGGCAATAGGTTTTTTGTTATTTGCAGCATATAAAGCATTCAAAATTTCTATTCATAATACCATCACAAAAGTGTTGATGTTATTTACGGTTGTTATAAGTTTTTTTCTTTTTAAAGCTCCTTGGGTATTTCCCGCTTTAATAATTGTTGGCGGGATTGTTACAAATTTTAGTAACAAAAGAATTCCAGAGAAGGAGGTAATAAAACCACGGCATATACGGTGGACAAATATTTGGCTGTTTATAATTGTTTTCGGCCTTGCCGGATTTCTAAGTGAAACTGCCAGAAAGCAAGAATGGAAAGATCGCCGGGCATATAATGTTTTCGAGAATTTTTACCGTTTTGGAAGTTTTGTTTTTGGGGGAGGTGATGTATTGTTACCAATGATGCTTGATCAATATGTTGCGCGGCCTGAAGCACCTGCAACTAAATTAAAGAATCCAAATGCTATCAAGCTTGAAAAGCAAGATATACTAACGGGATATGGTTTAGTACGAGCTATTCCCGGGCCTACATTTTCGGTTTCAGCTTATGTTGGTGGAATTATTATGGAAAGAGAGGGTAAATCAAGACAAGTTTTGGGTGCAATGTTAGGTACAATTGGGATATTTCTGCCGAGTGCTTTATTAGTTTTATTCTTTTTTCCCGTATGGCAAAACCTCAAAAAGTATATTGTAATTTACAGGGCTTTAGAAGGTATAAATGCTGTTGTTGTAGGGTTTATGTTAGCAGCAGCAATATATTTGTTGCGGAATATTGAGGGTAATCCCGATATTTTTACAATTTTTATTAATGCAATTGTAATTGCCGGTACGTTTTGTTTATTAAAATTTACTTCTTTAAAGGCTCCGTATATAGTGGGAATGTGTATTTTGTTAGGATTATTAATTTAATTATTTACTATAATATAATCCCTTATCAATTTCTTTTATTACAATATCGGGAACAAGGTAACGTATTGATAAATTATTTTTGATCATTTCCCTGATTTGGGTAGATGAAATTTCTAATAGTGGTGCATTAGCCACTCTTACATTTTTTCCAATTTTTGGATTTATTGTAAAACCCGGGCGGTTATAGACAATGATTTGATAATTTTCAAGTATTGATTTTCCATTTTTCCATTGTAAAATATTTTGAAAACTATCGCCACCGACAATTATTGAAAATCGGTAATTTGGGAACTGTTCGGTAAGATATGTTAGAGTATCAATTGTATAAGAAGGTTTAGGTAAATTAAACTCAACATTTGATGCTTTTAATCCTTTTTCGCCTTCAATTGCTTCCCTAATAAAGTGAATTCTATGGTTTTCATTTAACAATGAACCTGTTGATTTAAAAGGGTTTTGAGGTGAAACCACAAACCAGACTTCCTTTAATTCAAAATTTTGGAGAATGTGATTTGCTATAATCAGGTGTCCGTGATGAACGGGATTAAATGATCCGAAATATAGTCCAATATTTGTTTGTTTATCTAGCATTCTTCAACCATTATCATATCTGCTTCATTCAAACGCAAGCTCAACCTATATCCTGAAACTGTAATAGAAATTGGGTCTTTCAAAGGTGCAATTTGTTCAACAGTAACTTTTTCTCCGGGAAGGAACCCCATTTCCATAAGCTTCAAAAAAATTTCGTCATTTTCAAACTCTACTATAATGGCAGACTTTCCACATTTAATTTGAGATAATTTTTTTTTCATCTTTGCAAAGTTAATTCTAATCATTTTATAAATATTCTTTATGATCAGTTTCCACTTCCAAATGCAGTGTAATTTAAAGGACAGAATTAAGTTAAAAGCATTTATTAATAATTTAATAAAGAAGGAAGGGTACATAGCAGGGGATATTAGTTTTGTTTTTTGCAGCGATGATTATATTCTAGATATAAACAGAGAATTTTTAGATCATAATTATCCTACCGACATAATAACCTTCGATTACCACAATAAAAAACAACTAAATGCCGAAATATATATTAGCCTTGATACAATACGGGAAAATTCCAAATTCTTTAAATCAGAATTCAATAAAGAATTGCATAGGGTGATATTCCACGGCATTTTACATTTATGTAAATACAAGGATAAAACTCAAAAGGAAAAAGAATTAATGAGGAAAATGGAGGATTTTTATTTAGATAAGTATTTTAATGTTTCACATGACACTGTTTCACCCTGAAACAAATAATATTTGTACTTTAAATATTTGTTTCACGTAACACTGTTTCAGTATGAAACTTTGTAAATTGCTTTATGAGTTTTGATAAAAGGAAATGGCAAATTGCATTACGCAGATATGTGTTTGAAAATAAACCTTCATCTTATTATGCCGCATATTTCGGAATAAGTTCTGAATTATTCAAAGAATGGATTTTAACGCAATTAAACAACCGCTTTAATTGGGATGATTTCGGGAAAACATGGCAGCTTGAACATTTTGTACCGGCAATGTATTTTGATTTAGCCTCCGAAGATGACTTAAAATTATACTGGCATTTCACAAATATAAGAGTGGTATTCGGAGTTAATGAAAACAGTAACTTGTTTTCTGCTTTAAACTATTTCTCTAAAATATTTGAAATTAC
>JAFDXB010000136.1 GCA_018268175.1 Bacteroidota bacterium
AAAGTTCAAGATGAGGCGGGGCATGGTTTGTATCTCTATTCAGCGGCAGAAACACTTGGAATGTCGCGAGAGCAAATGATTGAAGACCTTTTATCAGGAAAAGCCAAATATTCTTCTATTTTCAATTATCCCACACTAACCTGGGCCGATATGGGGGCAATAGGCTGGCTTGTTGACGGAGCCGCAATACTTAATCAGGTAATGCTTTGCCGTACTTCTTACGGCCCTTATGCAAGGGCGATGGTACGCATTTGTAAGGAAGAAAGTTTTCACCAAAGACAAGGTTTTGACACGTTGCTTGTTCTCAGCAAAGGAACAATGGAACAAAAAGAAATGTGCCAGGATGCTATAAACAGATGGTGGTGGCCAAGCCTTATGATGTTTGGCCCCAAAGACAGTGAAAGTACTAACAGCGACCAAAGTATGAAGTGGAAGATAAAAAGAAAAACGAATGATGAATTACGGCAGAATTTTGTTGATATGATAGCTGAACAGGTTAAGTTATTAGGAATGACTTTGCCTGATAAAGATTTAAAATGGAATGAAAGCCGCAAGCACTACGACTTTGGTGAAATTGACTGGCAGGAATTCTGGAATGTTGTTAAAGGTAATGGCCCGTGCAACAAAGCGAGGTTGAAAGCCAGGAATGATGCACATAATGAAGGAGAATGGGTGAGAAAAGCTGCAATTGCTTATGCAGAAAAACAGGCTTCAAAAAAAGTGGCATAACTAAATTTTTTAAAATTTTTTATCATGAATTTTACGTTTCGTAAATTTTATTATGGCGATATTCCGGATGATGTTTCCGGAGATAATAATACCGGTGCAGAAAAGAACGACAAAACTGCTTGGCCATTATGGGAAGTTTTTATAAGAAGTAAGCAAGGCTTGGATCATAAACATGCCGGCAGCCTTCATGCGGCTGATGCAAGAATGGCGATAGAAAATGCACGTGATGTTTATACCCGTCGGCAAGAAGGAATAAGCATTTGGGTTGTGGAAAGTAAGAATTTACATGCATCCGATCCGGCGGAAGCCGAAAGCCTTTATGAGCCTGCGGAAGATAAGATTTACCGGCACCCCACATTTTATGAATTACCCGATGAAGTTAAACATATGTAAATGATTAATAGAATTTTAAATCTTGCGGATAATAACCTTATCCTTTGCCAACGCAATGGCGAATGGTGTGGCCATGGGCCGATTTTGGAACAGGATATTGCAATTACAAATATTACTTTGGATCTTTTGGGACAAGCAAGGCTTTGGTATCAGTATGCTTCAACGTTAATGAATGTTGATAACAACTCTTACTCAGAAGATTCTCTTGCATACAGGAGAAATGAAAGAGAATTTTTAAATATTCTGATGGTTGAATTGCCGAAAGGTAATTGGGGTTTTACAATATTGCGGCAATATTTTTTTAGCCAATTTCAATTTTTACTTTATTCACGGTTAAAAAATTCGGGTGATACCACCGTTGCTGCTATTGCAGAAAAGTCGCTGAAGGAAATTTCATACCACATTAAATGGAGCAGCGAGTGGGTGTTAAGGCTTGGTGATGGAACAGATGAAAGCCACGAAAAAATGCAAGATGCATTAGATGATTTGTGGCCATATACAGGTGAAATGTTTATTGCAGCCAATTTTGAAAATGAGGATGAATGTAATGAGTTAAAAATTGAGTGGTTGCAAAAAGTATCTCCTCTGTTGGAAGAAGCTACTTTAAATATTCCGGAAAATACATTTATGCAAACCGGTGGTAAATCAGGCATTCATACAGAACACCTTGGATATTTACTTGCTGAAATGCAATATTTACAAAGAGCATATCCGGATGCTAAATGGTAATATTGAAAATATAAACCTGCTTCTCGGCGAGATTTGCGATCCCGAAATACCTGTTCTAACAATTACAGATTTAGGAATTGTACGCAAAGTTTTTGAAGAAAATAATTTGTTCATAATTCAAATTACACCAACATACAGCGGTTGCCCGGCCATGGACATGATTAGTATGGAAATAAGAATGAAGCTTATTGAGAACGGAATAAAAAATTTTAAAATTGAAACTGTTCTATCACCTGCATGGACAACCGATTGGATGAGTGAAAATGGAAAGAAGAAACTTGCAGAATACGGAATTGCACATCCAAATAAATTTAACAACGTTGATGCAGGACCGAAAGAATGCCCACAATGCCATTCTGCAAATACAATTCTTATAAGTAATTTTGGTTCAACTGCATGTAAAGCTTTATATCAATGCAACGATTGCAAAGAGCCTTTTGATTATTTTAAATGTCATTAAAAAATGGATTCAATATTATATTCGGTTAATGAAAACGTAGCCACATTGACACTCAACAGGCCCGAAAAGTATAATTCTTTTAACCGCGAAATGGCCTTAATGTTACAGGATTACATTAAAAAGGCAGACGCTGATAATGAAGTAAGATGTATTTTAATAAAAGGGCAGGGAAAGGCATTTAGTGCAGGTCAAGATTTGTCGGAAGTTACCGGCGCCAATCCGGTATCATTCAAAAAAATTCTATCTGAACATTATAATCCTTTGATTAAAATAATCCGAAATTCCGGCAAGCCGGTAATTGCAGCAGTAAATGGAGTTGCCGCCGGAGCAGGCGCAAATATTGCTTTATGTTGCGATATAGTTTTGGCATCAACGTCGGCTTCTTTTATTCAGGCTTTTTCTAAAATCGGATTAATTCCCGACAGTGGCGGCACATATTTTTTACCACGGTTAATTGGTTTTCAAAAAGCTTTAGCATTAGCAATTTCCGGCGATAAAGTTACTTCGGCCGAGGCCGAAAAAATGGGTATGATTTATAAAGTTTTTGATGACAATACATTTGAAACGGAATGTGATGTTTTTTCACGAAACATAGCGCAGATGCCAACTTCGGCAATTTCGTATATAAAGAAGGCATTCAATGCTTCAATGAATAATACTCTTGAACAACAATTAATTCTTGAAGATGAATTTCAGTTGATATGCTCTTCATCTGATGATTATATTGAAGGTGTAAATGCATTTATAGAAAAGCGAAAACCTATTTTTAAAGGAAAATAATTTTATGAATACTTCTCCCAATGCAGTTGTGAAGCACATGATGGAAAATGATCTATTCAGCCAATGGCTGGGGATTGAAGTTGTTGAAATAAGGGAAGGCTACAGTAAAATAAAAATGAAGGTGAGAAAGGAAATGATAAATGGGTTTGGAATTGTTCATGGAGGTATTGCATTTTCATTATCAGACAGTGCCTTCGCTTTTGCATGCAACAACCGCAACAACTTATCTGTGGCACTTGATACATCAATAAATTTTTTGAAACCCGTAAATGTTGGCGATGAGCTAATTGCTGAAGCGGAAGAAATTCATAATGGAAAAAGTACGGGCCTGTATCATATAAATGTGTATAATCAACATCAACATAAAGTTGCATTTTTTAAAGGAACCTGCTTTCGCACGAACAAGCAGTTAATAAAATTTTAATGATTTACGAGTTTAACAACATACGGCCTGTTATTCATGAATCATCATTTATACATCCGCTGGCAGCGGTAACAGGAAATGTGATTATAGGTA
Organism: Bacteroidota bacterium; assembly: GCA_018268175.1. Lineage (GTDB taxonomy): Bacteria > Bacteroidota > Bacteroidia > Chitinophagales > Chitinophagaceae > Ferruginibacter. Next base: position 3,609 of record JAFDXB010000136.1, read on the forward strand.
GGAATGTATATGTTGCACCTGGCGCCGCTATACGCGGAGATTGGGGAAGGATTGTAATAGAAGACGGTTGCAATATTCAGGAAAGCTGTACTATACATATGTTTCCGGGTACTGTTGTAACCTTAAAGGAAAATGCTCATATTGGCCATGGCGCAATAATACATGGTGCTACAATTGGAACAAACTGCCTGATAGGAATGAATGCAGTTGTGATGGATGAAGTGGTATTAGGTGATGAATGTATTGTGGGGGCTTTAAGTTTTATTAAGACGGGAAGTATATTTGAGAAACGAAGTGTTGTAGTTGGAAACCCTGCAAAGAAAATTAAAGAAGTAAGTGACGAAATGATTAGTTGGAAAAATGAGGGCACAAAACTCTATCAGGAATTACCGGCTGAACTATTCAATACATTAAAGGAATGTGAACCATTGCGTGATATACCGGATGAAATGCTTAAAAACCGGGAAACTTTTTACAGGCCTTGGAAAAAGTAAAGTTTTAGCCAAAGGCGGTAATCGAAGAAATGCAATAGTTTTGCAGGAATGGAAAAATCGAATTTTGTTGATCAAATAAAAGTGTTTTGCCGCAGTGGCCACGGTGGTGCGGGGAGCAAGCATTTTTTAAGAAATAAACTCACTTCAAAAGGAGGGCCCGATGGAGGAGATGGCGGAAGAGGCGCTCATATTATACTTAAGGGAAATTCACAATTGTGGACTTTACTTCATTTAAGGTATTTTAAAAATGTTTTAGCTGAAAATGGTGTTAACGGAAGTGCAAATAATTGTACCGGCCGTAATGGAAAAGATATTATAATTGAGGTGCCACTCGGTACTATTGCAATTGATGAAGAAACAGGCAAAAAGGAAGCGGAAATTTTAGAGGACGGACAAGAAATAATTTTACTTCGCGGAGGCCGTGGAGGCTTAGGGAATTCAAATTTTAAAACAGCAACAAATCAGGCGCCTGATTATGCACAGCCCGGTGAGCCGGGAGAAGAAGGAGTAAAAGTGCTGGAATTAAAAGTACTTGCAGATGTGGGTATGGTTGGATTTCCAAATGCAGGAAAATCTACTTTACTAAGCCGGATTACAGCTGCAACGCCGAAAATAGCAGACTATGCATTTACAACTTTAGTTCCCCAATTGGGAATGGTTGAATATAGAGATGGAAAAAGTTTTTGTGTTGCAGACTTGCCGGGAATTATTGAAGGTGCAGCCGAAGGAAAAGGGTTAGGGCACAGGTTTTTAAGGCATATAGAAAGAAATTCGGTTTTACTTTTTGTTATACCGGCAGACAGTAAAGATCATTTTGAAGAATTTAAAATTCTTCGGAATGAATTAGAGCAATATAACCCGGAAATGTTGCAGAAGGATTTTCTTATAGCAATCAGCAAAAGTGATATGTTAGATGAAGAATTGAAAAGTGAAATTGAGAAGGAATTACCTGGAAATATCCCATACATTTTTATATCATCTGTTACCGGATCAGGATTAGTTGAATTAAAGGATAAACTTTGGCAGATGCTCAATTCTGAAAATAAAAATTAAATATTATGCCATCATCAATTATAGCAGGTGTTGGGCACTATGTGCCGAGCAATGTAGTAACAAACAAGGATCTTACAAAATTGATGGATACAACAGATGAATGGATTATTGAGCGAACAGGTATTCGGGAAAGAAGGTATGCCCACAGAACTGAGGAAACAACAACAACAATGGGCATTGAGGCTTCAAAGATTGCAATTAAAAATGCCGGCCTTAAAAATGAAGATATAGACTTTATAATATTTGCAACCTTATCGCCGGATTATTATTTTCCGGGATGTGGGGTTTTGCTGCAGCGGGCCTTAAAAATGCAGGAAATAGGCGCTTTGGATGTAAGAAACCAATGTAGTGGATTTATTTATGCAATGAGCATTGCAGATCAGTTTATAAAAACCGGCATGTATAAAAACATTTTGGTTGTAGGTAGTGAAAAACATTCATTCGGATTGGATTTTACAACCAGAGGCAGGAATATTTCTGTGATATTTGGAGACGGGGCAGGAGCAGTGGTTGTACAGGCAACTGAAGAAAAGGGCCGTGGTATATTAAGCACTCATTTGCATAGTGACGGTGAAAGTGCTGAATTGCTGGCAATGTATAATCCGGGCACTCATGCAAATCATTGGACGGATGTAAAATACGCTGACTTTAATAATGCAGAATTAGCTGATATGTTTATGAGTCATGCCATGATTGATAAAGCTCAGAACTTCCCATTTATGGATGGCCAGGCAGTTTTTAAAAAGGCAGTTGTAAAATTTCCGGAGGTGATAATGGAAGCCTTAGGAAAAAATAAATTAAAGAAAGAAGATATTAATTTATTAATAACTCATCAGGCGAATCTGCGCATTTCGCAATTTGTGCAGAAAACATTAGGCCTGTCTGACGATAAAGTTTATAACAATATTGATAGGTATGGGAATACAACAGCAGCTTCAATTCCTATTGCTCTTTCGGAAGCTTTTCAATCCGGAAAAATTATAGAGGGAGACATTGTTTGTATGGCCGCTTTTGGAAGTGGTTTTACGTGGGGAAGTTTAATAATGAAATGGTAGTTTATGAAAAGAAAATTTCTGTTTCTTATTAATCCTATTTCAGGGGGGAAAAGCAAAGACCGATTAAGGAGTTTAATTCAGGATAAATTTCCGGAAAGCAGGATTTGTGATACTGATAAAACCGGAGAATATAAAGAAGTTGCTTCACAAGTTGTAAATGATAAGATAACCGATGTAATTATTTGTGGAGGAGATGGGAGTGTAAATCAGGCAGTATCAGCGATGCGTTTTCTTGATGTTAATTTTGGAATCGTTCCTATGGGTTCGGGAAACGGATTAGCTTTTGCTGCTGGTATTGCACGCTCGCCGGAAAAAGCATTGGATATAATTTTAAAGGGTAAAATAACAAAAGTTGATGCATTTAAAATTAATGATCACTTTAGTTGTATGCTGAGCGGTGTTGGATTTGATGCCGATGTTGCACATACTTTTGCACGGCAAAAAACGCGGGGATTAAAGACATATATTGTTATTACAATTAAGACTTTTTTATCAGCTAAAGCTTATCCATTTAAAATTACCAGCGGCAAAAGAAGCATTAATGTAAAAGCTTTATTTATAAGTATAGCAAACAGCAATCAGTTTGGGAATAATTTTAAGATTGCCCCAAAGGCAAGTTTAAGCGATGGATTGCTGGATATTGTTGTAGTAAGAAAAATGAATAAGCTACATTCAATGGCAAAAATGTCGGCCCAATTATTAATGGGAAGATTGACAGAATTTGGCTGTGATGATTTTTATAATGGGATTCATTATTTTCAAACAGAAGAATTACAGATTGAAAACCCTGAAGGTGCATCATTGCATATAGATGGCGAACCTGCTAAAACTGAGAAGGTTATTGAAATAAAAGTTATAAAAGGTGCCTTTAATTTAATTTGTTGAGATTGTAATTTCTTTAAGTGAGGTTTAATGTACATAAGAATGTAGTGAAAGGAATTAATGCTGCAACTGAGATTTGTTCATGAAGCAACGGCATCAGAAACTATAAATGCTTTTCAAATAAACAGTAAGGAAGAACTGATTATTTTGATGGATTGAAACTACCAAAGTAATATAGAGAGAAAAAGAGTAAAGACGATAATTATAAAGCGACTTTCAACCGAATCCGCCAAATCTTTATTCAAAATTTGATACCCCAAAAATTACCCAAAATCTCAAAAACTTAAATGATTATAAACGGCTAATGTGAAAGAAGTTTTGTAGGGGAAGCTTCCCAGCCCCCTTCCCGGGAGCAATTTAAAAAATATTCGCCACACTACCTGTTTGTAAACGTTTACATTGGGGTATGAGCTTTTGTTTTGATTACGTGAAATTTTTTTACCCAGAGGCACAGAGGTTATTAAACAGAGTTCACAAATTCCTTACGTTATGACTGTAACAAAACAGCATAGCTCTTAATAAATGCTGATAGCGAAATATCTTCAGCGTTCATCCGCTAAATCTGCCTAATAAGTGTTCAAAAATTAATTGTGAAAATGATCAATGGAATATATAAGCTATACAGACCTGAGTGTTCATGCCTGCATTATCTGTGATCTAAAATTTTAAGAATAAATAATATTTGCTAATAAAAACTTAGTCAGAGATATTTCCCGAATCGGTGAAGATCTGGATTCAAGTTGATACCCCAAAAATTACCCAAAATCTCAAAAACTTAAATGATTATAAACGGCTAATGTGAAAGAAGTTTTGTAGGGGAAACTTCCCAGCCCCCTTCCCGGGAGCAATTTAAAAAATATTCGCCACACTACCTGTTTGTAAACGTTTACATTGGGGTATGAGGAAAAATTTTTTTCTTCCGTAACTATAATTGGAAATAATTTTAAAGGGTTTTGAGAGTAATATTGATTACTGGATTTTATAAAATTCCTATTAGCACTTGCAATACAGTATAGGGTATCGCTATAAAATTTATCCGTTCCTCACTCTCATCAAAAAATTTTTAAGAAAGTGTAATAGTTTCAGACGGCTATATCATAAAGTTGAGTAAGGTCAGAATGTGTAAGTCCAGCATCAACTTTGCCTTTTTTTCTTTCTGCCAAGCTCTTTTCTTTTTACAAAGCAATTATTTGTGGCACTCTCCCAACTTCCCAAATATGAACCACCGTCTTCAAATAAATGATAGGCAGGGTTTTGTTATCATGTGTTTTGATATGTCTAGGTTAGATTTCTAAAGGTTCAATTCGGAAAAAAAATTTAGCAATCTG
>JAFDXB010000137.1 GCA_018268175.1 Bacteroidota bacterium
AATTAAAGCGAATATTAAACGTTTAAGTTCGGATAACTACCTAGAACACCAATTTATAGAATGGCATGGAAATTCAATGACAGCCTTTGAAAAATATGACTCCGCGATTATCTGCGTCATCAGCATAATCTGCGTTTTGGTAATGGAACACGGATGTGACGGATAGCGCGGAGTTTCGCTGAAAGATTGTGAGAAAATATTTTCCGCGATTATCTGCGTCATCAGCATAATCTGCATTCCGGTAATGGAACACGGATTTAGCGGATAGCGCGGATTTTCGCTGATTAAGTTGAAAATACATTTCCGCGTGTATCTGCGTCATCAGATTAATCTGCGTTCCGGTAATTGAACACGGATTTAGCGGATAGGGCGGATTTTCGCTGAAGAATTTGAAATACATTTCCGCGTTTATCTGCGTCATCAGATTAATCTGCGTTAATCTGCGTTCTGGTAATTGAACACGGATTTAGCGGATAGGGCGGATTTTCGCTGAAGAATTTGAAATACATTTCCGCGTTTATCTGCGTCATCAGACTAATCTGCATTCCGGTAATGGAACACGGATTTGGCGGATAGCGCGGAGGTGCGCTGAAGAATTTGAAAATACATTTCCGCTTTTCTCTGCGTCATCAGCCTAATCTGCGTTCCGGTAATTGAACACGGATTTAGCGGATAGGGCGGATTTGCTGAAAGATTATGAGAAAATATTTTCCGCGATTATCTGCGTCACCAGATTAATCTGCGTTCCGGTAATTGAACACGGATTTGGCGGATAGGGCGGATTTGCTGAAAGATTGTGAAAATAATTTCCCCGTAATATGCGTTCTACAAATGATAAACATAATCTCCTTCCCCAAAAACTCCCCATAATTTTTTTGGAAGTCTGCAAATTATTTTGCACCAGAAAACAACGGCCGCCCCTCCCCACGGAAAAGTTACGAAACTGCTGGAATTAAAGCGAATATTAAACGTTTAAGTTCGGATATATACCCCAAATTTAAAAAATAAGGATTTTAATGGATTGTGCTGATTTAACGGACGAAAAAATTCTCTTTAAAAAAGTGCAATAAGCATTACTCAATTCAATAAAAATTAAACTAAATAAACTTATTTAAATTAAATTTCTCTTCAGCATTAGTTCAGCAATTTGAATCGCATTTGTGGCAGCTCCTTTTCTAAGATTATCGCTTACAATCCAACAATTTATGGTGTTTGGTTGTGAGATATCTTTTCTTATTCTCCCAACAAAAACATCATCCTTATTTTGTGCAAACAAAGGCATCGGGTAAATATTATTTTTAACGTCGTCCACAATTTTTATTCCCGGCTCATCTCTAATAATTCCCACAAATTCCTGAGCACTTATATCATTTTCAAATTCTATATTCACACTTTCACTATGTCCGCCAATGGCGGCAATTCTTACGCACGTTGCTGAAACCTGAATGCTGTAATCATTTAATATTTTCCGGGTTTCATTTACCATTTTCATTTCCTCTTTTGTATAGCCGTTGTCTTCAAATTTATCAATGTGAGGGATTGCATTTAAGTCAATCGGATAATAATACGCCATTTCACCGGTAATGCCGCCACGCTCATTCATAAGTTGCTCTACAGCCTTTGTGCCGGTGCCGGTAACACTTTGATATGTGCTTACTACCACTCTTTTGATTTTATTTTTCTTATTCAATGGGTTTAAAACCATTACCATTTGAATTGTGGAACAGTTTGGATTTGCAATAATTATATCTCCGGGTTCAATTGTTTCACCATTCACTTCCGGCACAATTAGTTTTTTAGAATTATCCATTCGCCAGGCGCTGGAATTATCAATAACAACGCAGCCCGTGGCAGCAAATTTTTCTGCCCACTGCAACGATGTATTGCCTCCGGCAGAAAATAATGCAATATCCGGTTGCATTGATATGGCAGTACCCGGAGTAACAATTTTATATTCCTTGTTGTTCCATATTATTATTTTGCCCGCCGAGCGTTCGGAAGCTACGGGTATAAGTTCTGAAACCGGGAAGTTTCTTTCCGCGAGAATTTCCAACATTTTTGAACCAACCAAACCGGTGGCGCCAACTACAGCTACTTTCATGATAACCCCAAAAATACGCCATAAGGGTAAAAAATTCCCATTTTGAATGTTTTGACAAAATGAGATTTACTTTTAACTTCTAATCCGTACAAAATGAAACTAATTTTAATTGTGATGGCTTTTGCCATTCAGCCCTGCTATGCTCAGTTTACAGAACATTTTGATGAAGATTTACAACAATGGCTGGGAAATTCAGATTTCTGGCTTATTAATGATGGAGGGTTTCTTCAAAGCAATTGTTTCACAGAAAATTCTTCATTTTATATTTCACGACTGAGTAACCAAAAATATGGAGAATGGAATTTTTCGGTGAAACTTGATTTTGCAACTTCAGGGACTAATTATGTTGATATTTTTTTAATGTCTGAAAGTGCCGATCCTCAGACTAATATAAACAAAGGTTTTTTTGTAAGGATTGGAAACACCGACGATGAAATTTCTCTTTATAAAAAATCGGGATCAACCAGCATTAAAATTATTGATGGCATTAATGGTTCTACTTTGGGTTCATCATGCAATTTTGATATTAAAGTAATTCGAGACTCAACTTCCAAATTTTATTTATTCCGCAAGAACTTTGATGATAGTACTTATTTCTTTGAAGGTAGGGCCTATGATCCCACTTTAGTGGAAAGCTTATATTTTTCAATTGTGGTTAAACAAAGCACCTCATCATTTTTTAAAAAGCATTTTTTTGATAACATAAGCGTAGCTGAATTTATAAAGGATACAACTCCTTTAAAAGTAACTCAATCAAATATGGTAAATGCTAATGCATTTAAAATTAAATTTAATAAGCCTTTAGATTTTTCAATTGCAGGCAATGAAAATTTCAGGTTGAATAATAATGCTGTTGATGCCGTCTTTTCTGGCGATAATAACTATACCATATTAAGTTTTAATAACTCCTTTCCGGAAGGCGAACAACAAAGAATAGACATATCCGGATTGTATGACGTGTTTGGTAACAGGTTAAATGATACTACAATTTATTTTTATTATGTTCTCCCTAAAAAGGGAGATGTGGTTATTAATGAATTTATGGCCGACCCACAGCCTCCGCAAGGTTTACCGGAGGTGGAATGGATTGAGTTAAAAAACAATTCACAATTTGAAATTAATTTGGCTTCGTGGAAATTGTCTGTTGGTAATTCTGTAACTGCAAATTTTCCGGAATATAATTTAAAGCCCGACAGCCTATTGATTTTATGTGCGCCTGCAAATAAAAATGCGATGATTAATTATGGGAATTGTATTGCATTAAACACATTTCCCTCTTTGCCTAATGAAGAAGGTTTATTGGTTTTAAAGTCGCCTGAAGGACGGATTATACATTTAGTTGATTACTCAGATAAATGGTATGGTAATGCCGTTAAAAAAATGGGCGGTTTTTCTTTGGAAATGATAGACCCGAAAAATTTTTGCAATGGTAAAAATAATTTTTCTGCATCAAATAATATATCCGGCGGTACGCCGGGAAAGGTAAACTCTATTTCTGCAAGTAATCCCGATGTCAAAATTCCTTTTGTTGAAAACATATTTGCCATTGACAGCCTGAACATTGAAGTAAAATATTCTGAAGAGATTGATAGCCTTAAAGCTATTGTGGCTGCTAATTACAAAATTGAAAATATTGTTGTGCAGAACGCAAGTATTGTTTCGCCGCAACATAAAACGGTAAATCTTTTATTTGCTACTCCATTGCTTCGGCATAAAGTTTATGAGTTATGGAATAATGAAATATGCGATTGTGCCGGAAATGTTTCATCAAATGAGAAAGTGAAATTTGGTTTAACAGAAAAAATTTCTCCGGGCGATATTATCGTAAATGAAATATTATTTAATCCTATTCCCTCAGGAACAGATTTCGTAGAAATATATAACCGCACCACAAAACTTTTGAATCTTGCGGAATTGTTTATAAGCAATAAAAATTCGTCCGGCCAAATGAATCCTCCCGTAAAAGTTACCGGTGAAAACAAAATTTTTTATCCCGGAGAATTCATGGTTTTGACAAGGGATGCAGAGATTATAAAAAGGGATTTTGTTGCTCAAAATTCTAAAAATTTTATAGAAATGAGCCTTCCGTCTTATAATGACGACAAGGGTTGCGTTATTTTATTAAATAATGCAGGAGAAGTAATTGATGAAGTAAATTATACTGAAAAATGGCATTATTCATTGATTTCAAATGTTGAAGGAATTTCTTTGGAACGAATAAATTATTCAGGTAATTCAGATGCAAAAGAATTGTGGATGTCGGCAGCAAAAAGCCATGGTTATGCAACTCCCACCTACAAGAATTCGCAGTTTGCGGTGGGAGGCGAAAGTGATGGAGATATAATTTTAAGTTCAAAAGTTATTAGCCCGAATCAGGATGGGATTGATGATTTTTTATCAATTCAGTACAATTTTTCAGAACCTGGTTTGTTGTGCTCAATTATAATTTTTGATGAGGCAGGAAGACCGGTGAGATATCTACAGAGAAATGCTTTAGCGGGTAGTAGCGGGAATTTTGTTTGGGATGGTTTAGGAGAAAACAGCCGAAAATTAAATTCCGGTTTATTTATAATTTATGTTGAAACTATTTCGATAGCAGGCAAAAGAAAAAAGTATAAGCGAGCTGTGGCACTGAAGGGAATATAACATTGCGAGAACTTAGGGGCAAAAATTAATATCCGGAAATTAGATGGAGCTATAGTAAGTGGTCTTTATCTAATGGCTTAATTTTTTGCAAATAACTTTTTACAATATAATAGCTGGTAAATGCAAAACCGAATGCAAGCAGCATAATACTTATAAAATTGTCAATTGAAAAAATCATTAAGCCAACAATAATCCCGATTAGTTCAGCTAAAAACCAAAAGCCAATAGTGATTAATTTCCATCTCAATGGCTTAAGGCCTTTGCTATCAGCAATTGATCCTATATTGCGAAGCAGAAAATATAATAAGATAATGTCGAGCATTAAACCAAAGCTATATCAAAATTAACCAGTTGCACAAACTCTTTTAGTCTGTCATCAATATCTTCTTTTGTAATTTCCTTCAAACGGTCCGGGCCGAACTTTTCTACACAAAAACTTGCCATAGCGCTGCCAACAATAATTGCAGTTTTCATGTTATCGTAACTTATGTCTTTTGTTTTTGCGATATGTCCAATAAAACCTCCTGCAAAAGTATCACCTGCTCCCGTTGGGTCAAAAACATCTTCAAGAGGCAAAGCCGGAGCAAAGAAAACATTTTTCTTATGGAACAATAATGCACCATGCTCACCTTTTTTAATTATTAAAAAGCGTGGCCCCATTTCCATAATTTTATGTGCTGCTTTTACAAGAGAGACTTCACCACTTAACTGGCGTGCCTCGCCATCGTTTACAAGTAATACATCAATTTCTTTTAAAACTTTTTTCAAATCTTCCAGAGCAGTGTCCATCCAAAAATTCATTGTGTCCATAACAATAAGTTTTGGGCGTTCTTTTAATTGGCGTATAACATCAAGCTGTATGCTTGGCATTAAATTCCCTAACATTAAAAATTCAGCGCCTTGGTAAGATTCAGGAATTTTAGGATTAAAACTTTCCAATACATTAAGATCTGTGATAAGCGTATCTCGGGAATTCATATCAATATGATATTTACCACTCCAGAAAAAAGATTTTTTATCTTTTACAATCTCAACGCCGTCAAGTTTAACCCCACGGTTTTTAAGCAATTGCATTTCTTCTTCGGGAAAGTCGTAGCCAACGATTGATACCTGTTTAACATCATTAATAAAATTGCTTGCAGCATAAGCAACATATGTTGCAGAACCGCCAATGATTTTATCAACTTTGTCAAATGGAGTTTCAATAGCATCGAAAGCCATGGTGCCAACCGTAATGAGCGACATAAAAATGAAGTTTGAATTATTAATTTAAAAAACGCTGCAAAAGTACCGTAAAGTTTTGTTTTTCAGCAAGAGATTTTTTGCTTAAATTTCAACTATGTTATTACAAATTCATCCTGAAAATCCGCAGCCGCGGTTAATTCAGAAAGTTATATCAACTCTTGAAAAAGGAGGTGTTATAATTTATCCTACCGATACGATATATGGTTTGGGTTGCGACATATTTCAGCCGAAGGCTGTAGAAAAAATTTGCCGTATTAAAGGCATAGACCCAAAAAAGGCTCAACTTTCTTTTATTTGCCGCGACCTTAGCAAATTGAGTGATTATGCTCGAAGCATTGATACACCGCTTTACCGGATTTTAAAAAGCTATCTTCCGGGACCTTATACTTTTATAGTGCCGGCAAGTAAGCAGGT
>JAFDXB010000138.1 GCA_018268175.1 Bacteroidota bacterium
AAAACGTTCGCTGTTAAAAATTTCTTCAAAAATTTCGTAAGCAATTTTCGCAGAATCAATCGCAATTTTTCCATACATGTCTGCCATTCCGTTTTTCTCCAAAGGTTCCTTTGAAATAACATCAATTCTGCTTAAAAAGAAACTGGCCACAGATGAAACATTATCAATGCTTTCATTTTTATTTAACCTGTTTTCTAATGCTTTCAAGTATGCATTTGCAACTTCTCTGTACATTTCCAAACCAAAAAGCAAAGTGATATTAATATTAATTCCTTCGGTTAAGCATTGTTCAATTGCAGGTATGCCGGCGGTAGTAGCCGGTATTTTAATCATCACATTTTTTCGGCCCACTCTATTCCAAAGGTCACGTGCCTGCTTTATTGTGGCGTTTGTATCATTGGCAATTAAAGGTGAAACTTCAAGGCTTACAAAGCCATCTGTACCATTCGATTTGTCATAAACAGGTTCAAGTATTTTCGTTGCTCTTTTTATATCATCAATTGCGATTTCAAAAAATATTTCTTCATTAGTCTTTCCTGTTTTAGAAAGTTTTTTTACATCTTCATCGTAATCAGAAGTAGCTGTTATTGCTTTTTCAAATATGGATGGATTAGATGTAATACCGGATAAACCATCATCATCAATCAAAGATTGCAATTTGCCATTATTCATAATTTCTCTGTCAAAAAAATCTAACCATATACTTTGGCCGAATTCATTTATTTTTTTTAAATTATTCATGATAATTAATTATTTAAAAGTTCATTTACCTTATTTAAAATATTGTCAACAGTAAACCCGTATTCTTTCATCACTTCCTGGCCGGGGGCGGATTCGCCATATTTATCAATGCCTATCATCAAACCTTCATCGGTAATGTATTTACACCATCCCATTGTTGATGCAGCTTCAACTGCCAGCCTTTTTTTTATATTTTTTGGAAGAACAGATTCTTTATAAGATTGGTCTTGTTTTTCAAATAATTCCCAACTTGGAAAACTTATAACACGCGATGCAATACCCTTTTCCTTAAGTTGCTTTTGTGCTTCAATAAGTAAATGCACCTCACTACCTGTTCCCATCAATATTACTTTCGGTTGTGCCTCACAGTCAGAAAGTATATACGCACCCTTTTCAACATTTGAAGCATGTGCCAACTGCTTTCTGTCCATTGTGGGAACATCCTGCCTGGTTAAAACTATTGCAACCGGACCGGTTGATATTTTCAAAGCTGCTTTCCAGGCATAAACGGTTTCATTTGCATCTGCAGGCCGTATTACAGTTAGGTTAGGAACGCTTCTTAAACCTGCGAGTTGCTCCACAGGCTGATGTGTAGTTCCATCTTCTCCCAGCCCAATTGAATCGTGAGTATAAATTAAAATTGGCCTTATGTTCATTATTGCTGCAAGCCTTACCGGAGGCCTCATATAATCAGAAAAAATTAAAAATGTTGCACCGTATGGAATTATACCTTTCGTTAATGCCATTCCGTTTAATATTGCACCCATGGCATGTTCGCGAATGCCGAAATGGAAATTTCTGCCGCTGTGATCTTCCCATGTAAAAGACCGAAAATCATTTAAGTTAGTATCTGTAGATGGAGCAAGATCGGCAGAGCCGCCAATTAAAAAGGGGATTTTCTTTGCTACTGCATTTAAGAATTTACCTGATGCTTTTCTTGTTGCCATTCCCTTTTCATCCGCAGCAAATTCAGGCAATTCACTATCCCACCCTGTGGGAAGTTTACCATTGTAAAAGTTTTCAAACTCTTGCCATTCACTGCTATATTTTTGTTTATATTCCGAAAGTAATTCGTTCCATTTTTCTTCATTACTTGCAGCTTCTTTTCCCTTCTTCTCATAATAGTTTTTCACATCTTCAGGAATTACAAAACTTTTATCCGGGTCAAATCCAAAGTTTTCTTTTACAAGCCTAACTTCATCTTTGCCTAAAGGCGAACCATGAGCTGCCGCAGTATCAACTTTGTTTGGGCTACCATAACCTATGTGAGTTTTAACTCTTATTAAAGAAGGTCTGTTTGTTTCTTTTTGTGCATTTTCAATTGCTGTAAAAATTTGATCAATATCGTTTCCATCGGTAACAGATTGAACATGCCAGCCATATCCTTGAAAGCGTTCAGTAACATTTTCGCTGAAAGCCAGAGACGTACTGCCTTCAATAGTTATTTGGTTGTCGTCGTACAGATAAATAATGTTACCAAGTTTTAAATGCCCGGCAACTGAAGCTGCCTCCGATGCAACGCCTTCCATTAAATCTCCATCGCTGCAAATTGCATAAATCCTGTAATCAAATAATTTTATATCATCTTTATTATATCTCGAAGCAAGAAACTGTTGTCCTATAGCCATGCCAACACCATTTGCAAAGCCCTGCCCTAAAGGTCCTGTCGTAACTTCAATTCCGGGAAGCAAACCATACTCAGGGTGGCCTGCAGTGGGGCTGTGTAACTGCCTGAAATTTTTAATGTCATCAAGTGTTACATCATATCCTGTTAAAAATAAATAACTGTACTGCAACATGCAGGCGTGCCCGCAGCTAAGAATAAAGCGGTCTCTGTTTAACCAAGATGGGTTTTCAGGATTGTATCTCATAACTTTTGTCCATAACACATGGCCTACCGGCGATAATCCCATGGGTGTTCCCGGGTGGCCGGAATTAGCTTTTTGTACAGCATCTGCTGATAAAACCCTAACAGTATTAATTCCCTTCAATTCTATATCTTCCATAAAACAAAATTTTATATATTATTGTCTAACTTTTAAATCATCATCTTTAATCAATGATGCCGCTTCCTTATCCAAAAACCAAAACAACTCTCCATTTTCAGCTTTAATAAGTTTCGCAGGAATTTGGTTTACATTATCATTACCAGTAAAAATTCGCTTTACAACATCTGCTTTTTCGCTGCCTGTTACCAGGAAGGAAATTATAGATGCAGCATTTATTATTTTTGGCATCAGTGTAATACGAAATGTATTCTGATCTTGATTATAAGATTTGCTAACAAATGAAGATGTATCTTTTATTAAATCAGTATTTGGAAAAATTGATAATGTGTGGCCATCTGCTCCAACTCCAAGTAATACAAAATCAAAACTTCCATTAATCTCTAAAAATTTTTTCACTGTATTGCTGTATTCTTCAACTGAATCATCAATATCAATATCAGTGTTTACTTTAAAAATATGTTTTTTGTCAATCGGAATTTTATTTAGCAAATGATAGAAGGCCATTTTTGCATTGCTTCTTTCATCAGAGAAACTTACGAACCTTTCATCGCCCCAAAAAAAATACACTCTCGACCAGTCTATTTTCCCTTTGCTTTTTATTGCAATTTTATCATACAATAATTGCGGTGAATTTCCCCCGGCTAATACAAATGAGTAGTGATTCTGCTTTTCAAGTTTTATTGATATATCAATAATAATAAACTCTGCAAGTGCATCAGTAACTTCTTCTTTATTATCATAAATTTTAAGTTCCATTATTGTTTTTTTGTGGATACAATCCAATTATGGCCATCGCGTGCAATAAGTGCTTCGGCATCTTCAGGGCCCCAAGACCCGGGCGTATAATCCGGGAAATCTAATGGCCGCCTTTCTTTCCAAACATTTAAAATCGGCATTATAATTTTCCATGCCGCCTCCACCTGATCAGCACGCATAAACAAAGTAGCATCTCCATCTACAACATCATACAGTAATGTTTCGTATGCTTCGGGTTCGTCGCCGTTAAATGAATTTTGATAATCAAATTCCATATCAACAGGAGTTAAAATAAGAGTTTGGCCGGGGTGCTTTGCCTGAAACCGCAATTGAATGTTCATCATTGGCGAAATGCCAATAGACAATCGGTTAGAGCGCCATGTTTCTGTTGCTTCTTTTGGAAAAGAAAAATCAGGAGCAGGTTTAAATTGAATAGTAACCTCCGTTGTTTTTTGGTGAAGCCTTTTTCCTGTACGAACATAAAAAGGTACGCCCTCCCATCTCCAATTATCAATAAAAAATTTCACTGCAGCAAAAGTTTCGGTTGTAGAGGTCGGGTTCACGTTTGGTTCCTGACGGTAACCTTCAACTTTTTCACCTTCCATCCAGCCGGCACCGTACTGTCCTCTTGTGGCATAGTGCTGCACTTCATCAGGCTTAATAATGCGTATTGCATGAAGAACATCAACTTTTTTATTTCTGATTTCATCAGCACTGAAAAACACCGGTGGTTCCATGCCAATCATACACAACAATTGTAAAATATGGTTTTGAATCATATCTCTTAATGCACCTGCTTGCTCATAATAACCGCCACGGCCTTCAACACCAACGGTTTCAGCGGCTGTTATTTGAACATGCTCAATATAATTCCTGTTCCATAATGGTTCAAACAATGAATTGGCAAAACGCAATGCAAGAATGTTCTGAACAGTTTCTTTGCCTAAATAATGATCAATACGATATATCTGGTCTTCTTCAAATTGTTTCAGTAGAATGTTGTTTAATGTAATTGCACTTTCAAGGTCGTGGCCGAATGGTTTTTCAACTACAATTCGTGTACACTCTACATTATGGCAAATTTGAAGTTTACCTATATTTTCAACTATCTGAGGAACAAGTTGCGGAGCCACCGCCATATAAAAAACAACAATCGGGTGAACTCCTGTTTCCTTTTCCATTTCTGCAGTAAGTTTCTCCAATTGCTTATACGCCCCGGAATCAGCTGCATCCATTTCTATGTATGAAATGTGTTCGGCAAATTTTTGCCAATTACCATTTTTATCTTTCGTTCTTGAAAATTCTTTTATTCCTTCTTTTAAATGAGCTTTGTATTTTTCATCAGAATATTTTGTACGGGCTATTCCCACAATCTGAAAATTTTCAGGAAGTGCTCCATTCAAATAAAGATTAAAAAGTGCAGGATTTAATTTGCGATAATTTAAGTCTCCACTTCCTCCGAAAATAAAAAATATAACTGATTTTAGTTTTTTATAATTCTCCATAAAATATTTTAATTATTAAAGGACTGTTTCCCATATAGTATGAAAAATTCCTTCCTTATCATTTCTCTGATATGTATGTGCTCCAAAAAAATCTCTCTGAGCCTGAATAAGATTTGTGGGTAATTTTTCTCTGACAATAGAATTAAAATAACCTAATGAACTCATCATCGCCACAGGCGGAAAATTTGCATTAACTGCCTTTGAGATAACAGATTTTATTGCCGGCAGCTTTTCAAGTAATTTTGTTTTTATAGCATTGTTTTCTAAAACATTTTTTACATCGCTTTTAAAAACATCCATAAACAAAGGCAGCATTTCAGATCGAATGATACAGCCGCCACGCCAAACTTTCACAACATCATGAAGTGGAATATTCATATTCAATTCTGAAGACGCTTGTTCAATTATTGCAAGGCCCTGGATATAACTAATCATCATTGTAAAGTAAAAGGCATCTTTCAATTCCTTTATAAACTCATCTTTATTTGCTTCAATTTTTTTTGGTTCGTAACGGTATATCTGATGAAGTTTTATTCTTTCATCTTTTCGAGATGAGATAGTCCGCATCATAACTGCAGAGTCAATTGTTGGAATAGGCATTGGAAGATCAAGGCCGGACTCCGATGTCCATTGGCCTGTACCTTTAGCTCCTGCTTTATCCAATATTTTATCAACAAGAAAACCTTGAGAACTATCATCTTTTTTCTTAAAAATCAGTGCGGTAATTTCAAGAAGAAATGATTTTAATTCACCTTTGTTCCATTCTTGAAATACTTGCGAGAGTTCATCATTATTTAAGTGTAATCCATTTTTTAAAATATCATAGCATTCGCTTATTGATTGCATGATGGCATATTCAATTCCATTGTGCACCATTTTTACATAATGGCCGGCAGCGCCTAAACCAAGGTATGCAACACAAGGTTCACCATTTACTTTTGCAGAAATAGCTTCAAGGATTGGAGCCATATATCCATAAGCAGTTTTGTCTCCGCCGGGCATTATACTTGGGCCGTTTCTTGCACCATCTTCACCGCCGGAAATTCCAATTCCCATGAAATGGATACCGGCATCATTTAGAGTTTTAATTCTTGTAAGTGTATCAATATAATGAGAATTACCTCCATCAATTATAATATCGCCTTTACTTAAAAACGGAAGTAGATCAGATATAACGCTGTCAACCGGCTTGCCTGCCGGAACAAGCATCATAATTATACGAGGATGTTTTAATGCAGATACCATTTTTTCCGCAGTATCAACACCTTTCACTGTTGGTTTATTTCCGCCTGCTTCTTCAAGCTTTTTAATTTGCGCAGGGTTTTTATCATAACCAATTACAGAAAAACCATGATCAGACATATTTAACAGAAGATTGCTTCCCATTGTACCCAACCCCACCATGCCAAAATCGTATTTAATATTATTCATTATTTACCATTTTTAATGAATGTTCAAAATTTTTAAAATCGGAAAAAACGAAAGATTTTATGCCTGCCTTTTGTGCTGCTTCTGCAAGAAAACGGCGATCATCAAAGTATATACATTCTGCCGCAGGCGCCTTTGAAATATTTAATGCCAATAAATAAATTTCAGGATCCGGTTTCCGCAAATGCACATCACAAGAAGAAATAAAACCATTAAATAATTTACGTAATTGAAATTTATTTATCCTGTAATCATTTAATTCGCGTGGCTCGTTATTAATTGCAAAAAATTGTATCCCAGGGTTTATGCTTTTCCAATTCAGCATTAACTCAAATGTATCGGGTAACATTTTCGATTCACCGAACATAAATTCTTTAAATTCATCTTTTGAGAAATTTCTTTTTTTATAAAAAACAACTGAATCAAGGTAATCGTCAATTGAAATTTTACCGGTTTCCCAAACTGTGAACATGAACTGGTTAAGGGAATTCATTTCCGGGTAATCAATATTAAATTTTTCTGCGGCAGCCATTCTAGATTCATGGCCCCAGCCGTTTGTAAGCAGCACTCCACCTATATCGCAAAAAACTACTGATATTTTATTTGGATTAATTGATTTAAAGTTCACATTCTTCATCTTTTATTTTTTGCAGTCTCCGTTTATGCCTGTCAGCGCCGGAAAATTTTGCATTTAAAAAAGTTTCTACAAGTTCCAGCGCGGCATAGTGTCCTGTAACTCTGCCGCCAAGGCAGATAACATTAAGGTCATCATCTTCCACGCCCTGGTGGGCTGAAAAATGATCAGTTATCAGGGCTGCCCTAACATCCGGAATTTTATTTGCGGCAATTGCCGCACCAACACCACTTCCGCAAACAGCAATGCCCCTGTCAATATTTTTTAAAGAAATTGCTTTCGCAAGAGGAAAAACAAAATCGGGATAATCATCTTTTGAATTATAATCAAATGCACCAAAATCTTTTATTTCAAAATTTTTCGATAAAATTTCAAGTAAAAATTTCTTTAATTCAAAACCACCATGATCGCAGGCAATGCCAATTTTCATTTTCTACATTTATAGTATTTAGTTCTCAAAATACATTCCAATATATTAATGCTCAATAATTTAGTTAGCTGAGCAATTCAATCCTTATTTTTGTATTTATATGAATTTAAAAGCTATACAAATTTTTTTAACTGTTTTTGTTTTTTCTTATAATTTAAATGCACAAGTTCCAACAATAAGCGAAGGGTACTATACTACAGAAGTTCCCGAACCTGCAAACGGGGGATTTTATTCTCAAAACGGTAAATATGGAATTATTACAACCGACAATAAAAGGTTGCCACTTTCTTACGATCTTATTCTGCATGGTATTAATTCATATATAGCTAAAAAAGATGGTAAATTTTTTATACTGAATAAAGCCGGTGAAAAAATTACTGATTTATACTATGATAGTATAAATGTTTTGAACGGAAATTATGTTGTGAGAAATAAAAATAAATTCGGATTAATAAATCCTGAATTTAAAGAAATTCTCCCGCTAAAATATGCAGGAATTGTTGCAACCAATAATTTTATTTCTGTTATTAAAACCAATAAAGGAGACACTTCAATTGTATTCAATAAAACATTAAAGGAATTTAAACAACCCATAGAATATTTAGATGTTTTGTACAATTTGGCAATTATAAAAAGCGGTGGAAAATTTGGAGTTATTACAAATGAA
>JAFDXB010000139.1 GCA_018268175.1 Bacteroidota bacterium
AAGTAAACCTGTACCTGCAAGTAAAGCTTTTTGGTCAAAAACTTTATTTACTGTTTTAACTTGTTTTTCAACAAGAAGTTTATCAACTGAATTGTCGGTAACAGTATTTACAACTGCCTCCGGTGAAAGGCTTGCATAATTATTTTCAATCCTTTCCATAAATTTTGCAACCTCATCGTATGTTACCGGCACAACTGCGTTTTCAATAAGTTCAGGAAACAATAAAGTGGCAACAGACCAGGCGATGCCTCCGCTGAAAGCAATGTTATCGCTCATGTTATAAGCACCGCTTACATTTACTGCATAAGTAATTTCTTTGTCGGCTGAACCTGCAAGTACTCTGTAAAGTTCTTTTGAATATGCCTTTATTGAATTTATATTATTTTCATCAAGCCTTTTGTTAGTTTCATTAGTAACACTCTTAGTTCCCCATGTTAATTCAAAAAGCCTTAAGTCATGAGTGTTGTTGTAAGGGAAAAAACCACCTTTAGTGTTACCGCTTCCTATATCAATTAAAAAGGTATTATATCTGCGTGAATCCGGAATAATTCCTATGTGTGAAAGCCTTGCTTCCTCAGTTACATCTATCACTTTAACGTTGCGGCCCGGTTCATTTATTGCTTTCTTAAAATCATCGGAAAGATTTTTCATCCAATCTTTTTTATTCTCCTTCTCAGCCATGGTACTTACACCGCTGCTTATTGCGGTAAAAACAGATGAAGGTGAAACTTCATAGCTATCAATTGCTACTTTATAGAGTTGAGTTAATGCGGATAATGTGTTTTTATAAGTGTCGTCTGTGAATGAAATGAAGTCAGTATTTACAGAAGTATCCTTTAATGTATTGTATTCATTTTCTGCACCTGATGATTGCAAAATTGTCATTTTTACACCTTTTGAACCAACCTCAATTCCTGCATAAACCGGCGCTTTTTTCAGCTTTTGAGATACACTTTTTTGTGCTGATAAAACACCTGAAGTAATTATTAAAAGTGAAAGAAGTAAAAATCGTTTCATCGTGTATGATTTTAATAAATAAAAATACTATATTATCCTTATTTAATAAGGGTTTTAGCCTATTGTGAACAACTTGTTATTAACTCTTTTCCCTGATTTTTCGGTAAATTTTTATCGCTGCCATCAACACAATTATCAACACTGCAATACCTGCAATTCCCCATACGGCGCTTAATGAATTTTTTACTGTTGCCAGAAATACAATTGCCACCAAGAAAACTGTTGCAACTTCATTCCAAATTCTTAAATAATTTGATGATCTGTTGAATATATTTTTTTTCTGCCTGTTAAAAATTACTTGCAAGGAAATATGATATATAAACAAGCAAGCCACTAATAGTATTTTTATTGCAAGCCATTGTGGCAAATTATTATAATACAGCGCAGTCCACGTTCCAAAAATTAATGTTAGTATCGCCGAAGGCCATGTGATACCGTACAACAACCTTTTACTCATTAAAATGAAATGCGATGTAAGGATTTCCTTTTCAGGTGAGGGTTTGTCCCGGGCCTCTCTTGTATAAATAAACAGACGAGGTAAATAAAATAAGCCACTGAACCATGTTACCACAAAAATTATATGAATAGCTTTAATGTATAACATCTTCTTCGTCTGAATCGTTTACAATATTTTTCAAAGTCTTTATAAAGTCCGGATGTGAATTAAGGCAGGGAATCATTTTGTAGTTTTCACCACCGGCTTCTAAAAATGTTTCTTTGCCACGCATTGCAATTTCTTCCAAAGTTTCAAGGCAATCGGCTACAAACGCAGGGCAAATTACAAGAATATTCTTTACGCCTTCTTTCGGTAGTTCCGCCAAACGTACATCTGTAAAGGGTTCCAGCCAACCTTTGCCAAGCCTTGATTGAAAACTGATGCTCAATTTGCTGTCAGGTATGTCAAGTGTCTTTTGCAGCAAATCAGTAGTAACAATACATTGGTGCCTGTAACAATATGCGTGTGCCGGCGATGCTACTTTACAGCAATTGTCAACTTTCATGCAATGCGATTTTGTTGGGTCAGATTTCATCAGGTGGCGGGCAGGCACACCATGATAGCTGAACAAAATGTGGTCGTAGCTTTCGTTTAAATACGGACGTACAGTTTCTGCAAGAGCATTAATGTAATCTTCTCTGTCGAAAAATGGTTTTACTATTTTTAATTTAAAAGGATATTTTTTCTTTTTGTAATATTCAATTGCATGCTCGGCAGCAGTTTCAAACGACGACATAGCATAATGAGGATACATTGGAACAAGTATAACTTCCTCTAACGCCGGGTTACGTTTTAATAATTTATCAAAAGCTTCATCAGGCTTATAAGCTCCGTACCGCATAGCAATTTCAACCGGCAGGTTGATGATCTTTTCAAGTTCTTCTTTTTGTTTTTCACTTATTACAATAAGCGGAGATCCTTCATCAGTCCATATTTCACTGTATGCATGCGCAGATTTAGGAGCACGGAAAGGATTAATAATTCCACGAACCAATAAAAATCTTGAAAGAAAAGGCATGTCAATCACTCTTTCATCCATCAAAAATTCATTCAGATACTTTCTGACATCTTTTGTTTTTGTTGAATCAGGTGAGCCAAGATTCATTAAAATAATTCCTGAATTACTGTTTACCATTTCGCTAATTTTGCGCAAAGGTAATTAGCGTTTTTGTTTAATTAAGAAATTGAATTTCTTATAGTGATATGAATCATATCTAATAATGACAATGCAATGACAGTAATATTAGTTATACGGATAAAGCAACATTAATTTTGCGATAAGAAACCAAGCACAGGAATGATAGAAAGAAATTTAGACACATTGAGTAATTTTTATGTTGTGGGTATTAATTACAAAAAGTCTGATTCTGCGATACGGGGAATGTTTTCAATAAATGAAGATCAATACCGGAAAATACTTTTAAAATCAAAAGATCAAAATGTTAAAGGATTAATTATACTTTCAACCTGTAACCGCACTGAAATATATGGGTTTGCTGAAAGTTCAGATATTCTGATTGATCTGTTATGTTCGGAAAGTTGTGGCTCCAAATCGGTTTTTACTTCAATTTGTTATATAAAAAATTATAAGAAGGCAATTCAGCATTTCTACGAAGTAGCCGCCGGGCTTGATTCTCAGATACTTGGTGATTATGAAATTGTTGGCCAGATAAGAATGGCAGCGAAATTTTCAAAAGTTAACAATGGGCTTTCTTCAAATCTTGAAAGGCTT
Source organism: Bacteroidota bacterium (assembly GCA_018268175.1). GTDB lineage: Bacteria > Bacteroidota > Bacteroidia > Chitinophagales > Chitinophagaceae > Ferruginibacter. The sequence goes on from JAFDXB010000139.1 coordinate 3,246, forward strand.
GCTAATGAAGTTTTGGCTAGTTCAAAAAAAATAAGAACCAACACCTGTATGAGTGGTGGAACTGTGTCGGTTTCATTTGCAGCAGTTCAATATATTAAAGAGGTTGACCCGCAAAAATCAATGAAAAATATACTGCTTGTAGGAACCGGGAAATTTGGCTGTAACACGTGTAAAAATTTAGTTGATTACCTGCCGGGATATAAAATAAAGTTGGTTAACAGAACAGAGGAAAAAGCTCGTTTGCTTGCTGAAACACACAAACTTGCGTTTGAACCTATTGAGAAATTGCA
>JAFDXB010000013.1 GCA_018268175.1 Bacteroidota bacterium
GACCTATCAAACCCCGGATCAGGAGAAATATTATCATGGCAATGGGATTTCGGTGATGGATTTTCTTCCGATCAACAAAACCCTTCTCACATATATACAGCAGGCGGAAATTACAATGTTTCCCTTCGTGTTATAAATGAATTTGGTTGCTCAAATTCAATCACCCGCCCACAATATATTAAAGTAAACGCAGGTGCAAGGGCAAATTTTACTCACTCAGCGCCTACAAGTTGTACAGCGCCAATTAATATAAATTTTACAAATACATCAACAGGTTCTCAACCACTCACTTATCAGTGGAATTTTGGTGATGGCGTAACTTCAAGCGAAGCAAACCCATCACATAACTACGGCAGTGCCGGAAGTTATACTGTTACATTAATAACAACAAACAGATCAGGATGTTCAGATACAATTGTAAAACCCAACACTGTGGTTATTGGAACTGTAAGAGCAAATTTTACAACTCCCGAAAATATCTGTGCAGGAACACCGGTTGTTTTCAGCAATACTTCAACGCCTGCGGGTGTTGGGGCATCTTGGAATTTTGGTGATGGAACAACTTCAACTGATGCAAATCCTTCAAAAACGTTTTCACTTCCCGGAACATACACCATTAAACTTGTATCTACATCAGGAACTTGCGGAGATTCATTAACAAGAAATATTACAGTGCTTTCTAAACCAACGGCACAATTTATTTCTTCGGCAACAACAAGTTGCAGCTATCCTTTCAGTGTAACTTTTACAAACCAAAGTTCAAATGCATTGACCTATAGCTGGGATTTTGGTGATGGAGAAACATCAACAGAAGCAAACCCTTCACATGTTTTTACTCGTTCAGGTTCTTTCACTGTAAAATTAACTGCTACAAACTCAAATGGTTGCACAGACGTATTTACAATGACGGAACCCGTTGTGATAAATCCACCGGTAGTATCAATTAATGAACTACCCCAGGAAGGATGTGCGCCATTATCATGGGATTTCACATCTTCGGTTACTGCAAGCGAACCAATTGCATCTTATTTATGGAATTTTGGAGATGGAGAAACATCTACAGACCAAAACCCAACACATATTTTTCAGGCAGGAACTTTTGATATTACTTTAAGAGTAACAACTGTTAGTGGTTGCACAGATTCAGTAAAGGTAACAGAAGGAATAAGAGCAGGTATAAAACCAATTCCTGCATTTGCAGCAACCCCAAGAATTACCTGTGCAAAAACACCGGTTGTATTTAGCGATTCAACTGTTGGAGATGTTGACAGATGGCTTTGGGACTTTGGTGATGGAGCAACTTCAACTTTACAAAACCCAACTCATAAATATAAAGACACCGGATATTTCACTATAAAACTTTATGTGTGGAATATGGGTTGTGAAGATTCATTGATAGTGGAAAATTATATAAGAATTGATCCGCCGATAGCCGCAATTAAAAGTGCCTTTGTTTGTTCAAACCCAATGCAGTACACTTTTACAGATAAATCAATTGCTGCAACTTCAATTTTGTGGGACTTTGGAAACGGTATTACAAGCACTGCTTCAAATCCGGTTCATGTATATACAACACCGGGCAGGTACCGCGTAACACTAATAGCATATAACAGCGAAACAGGTTGCAGCGATACAACATCCAAAAACATATATGCAATGAACGAAAGGGCATCTTTTTCAACCCCTGACACCGTTGTATGTAAAAAATATCCGGTGCCATTCACTGCTGACGCAGATGCATCACTGGTTTCAACTTATACCTGGAATTTTGGTGATGGCGGCGTTGGAACAGGAAAAACAGTGCATCATTCATATCAAACAACAGGAACATACACAGTTACTTTAATTGTAAAAAACTTAAACGGTTGTTATGACACGTTAGTGAAAACAAATTATATTAAAGTTAACGGGCCAACTGCAAAGTTTCAGCCAAATGTGCCCGGCAGTTGTAATATGACAACAATAACTTTTATTGATCAGTCAACAGCCGACGGCAGCGCTATTAACAGTTGGTCTTTTGCCTACGGCGATGGAATCAGAGAAACATACACGGGCGCACCCTTTAGCCATTTATACACAACTCCGGGTAATTATAATGTTACGATGACTGTAAAAGATGAACAGGGCTGTGTTGACAGTATTACAAAAAATTCAGTAGTAAAGATTTCAAATCCAAGAGCTGCATTTAGCTCGCCTGATTCATTAACATGCCCCGGCAGAACTATCAATTTTACCAATCAATCTTCAGGGCCATCGTTAACTTTTAACTGGAATTTTGGTGATGGAACTTCAAGCACAGACAGAAACCCAACGCATGAATATGCTGCAGATGGCAATTACACCATAACCCTTACTGTTACCGATGCATACGGTTGCGTAAGTACTATAACTAAAGAGAACTACATTAAAATAGTTACACCGGAACCGGCATTTTCAGTAAGCGACACTTTAGGTACATGTCCGCCTCTTGTTGTTAATTTTACAAATCAGGCAACAAATTATACAAGTTATACATGGGATTTTGGTGATGGCTCAACATCTAATGCATTAAATCCATCTCACTTTTATGCAAATCCGGGAGTTTACAATGCAGTACTTTCAGCCACAGGGCCGGGTGGATGTACAAGCCAAAGAACTAAAACAATTGTTGTAAGAGGGCCACAAGGAACGTTTTCATATCCGCAAACTACAGGTTGTGACCCGCTGACAGTAAGGTTTACGGCTACAACATTAGACCGCGTATCTTTCATCTGGGATTTTAATGATGGTTCAACTGTAAGCACTATAGATTCTGTTATATCTCATACTTACACACAACCGGGTTATTACATTCCAAAAATGATTTTATTAGATGCCGGAGGATGTATAGTGCCTATTAGAGGAAGAGATACAATTTGGGTAAAAGGTGTTAATGCATCATTTACAAAATCAACCGTAACATTATGTGATTCAGGAACAGTAAGGTTTACAAACACCACAAGCGGCACTGATGATATAGCTTCTTATTCATGGAATTTTGGAGACGGAACAACTTCTGTTGAAAGAAACCCTTCTCACACATACACAAGAAGCGGAATTTATATCCCTAAATTAACTGTAATATCTGTTAATGGTTGCCGCAGCGAATTCGTTTCGCCTGACCCTGTAAAAGTGGTAATGTCGCCAAAAATTGCCGGAGTATTTCCTGCTGATGGCTGTGCGCCATTAAGTGCAACATTCCGTGCAAACATAGTGTTTTCAGACACTTCAGCACTTTCATGGAACTGGCACTTCGGTAATGGAAATCAATCTGATGTTAAAAACCCACCGGCACAAACTTATACCAATGCCGGAAATTACAATGTGAGAGTTATTGCTAAAAACAGCAGTGGTTGTGCAGACACAGCAACACATATAATTAAATCATTTGCCATTCCGCAAATAAGAACAGCTTCGGATGTGTTAGTATGTAAAGGAACCGGCAAAGTGCTAACCGCCACAGGAGGAGCCACTTATTCATGGTCGCCGGCAACAGGTTTAAGCGATGCAAATATTGCAAATCCGGTTGCAAATCCTGCATCAAATATAACATATACCGTAACCGGAACTTCAGCTGAAGGCTGCAGCAGCACTGCAACTACACATATAGAAGTTGCAAACCCGATTACAATAATTTCAGCAAGGCCAACACAAATTTGTGAAGGAGGTTTTGAAAGAATTTATGCAAGCGGTGCAGATTCTTATTCATGGTCGCCTGCAGCGGGTTTAAGCGATCCAAATATTGCAAACCCTGTTGCTTCACCAACAACAACTACAAATTATATGGTGGTTGGAAAGGATGCTAAAAATTGTTTTACAGATACTGCATACGTAAGAGTAAAAGTTTATCCTATACCTACAGTTGAAGCCGGTGAAGATAAAACGGTAAATGTAGGCCAGTCGGTAGATCTTATTCCACGAATATCATCGGATGTAACCAGAGTGGTATGGAGCCCAACTTCAGGTATTTACCGTAACACATATCCGGGTATAACCGTAAAACCAACCCAAACAACAGTATATCGTGTAGAAGTAAGTAATGAAGGTGGTTGTGCAGCAACCGATAACCTTACAGTAAATGTTATTTGCAACAATGCGAATGTATTTATACCAAACACTTTTTCGCCAAATGCAGATGGTGTTAATGATATATTTTATCCGAGAGGAACAGGATTGTTCAGAATAAAATCTGCAAAAATATTCAGCCGCTGGGGTGAGATTGTTTATGAAAAAAATGATTTTACTGCAAATGACCCTACAAAAGGCTGGGATGGAACTTTTAAAGGAAAGCAGTTAAGCCCCGATGTATATGTTTATGTAATTGAAGTAATGTGCGACAATAACAACATTATTCCATTTAAAGGTAATGTAGCTTTAATAAGATAAAAAAAACATCCAAATCCAATAATAAACAAAAGCACTCTTACGTTTTTTAATTGTATAAGTGCAGCAACATTTAACCTATGAAAAACACTCTTAAAATAGTAGCACTATGCCTGGCAACATTTACAGGCGCTATAAAATCTGCATCATCGCAAGATATGCACTTTTCACAGGTTTTTGAAACTCCATTATTACGCAACCCCGCTTTGGCAGGCCTTTTCAGCGGAGATGTAAGAATTCAGTCTGTTTACAGAACACAATGGAATTCAGTAACCACACCTTATCAAACTGTATCTTTAAATGGTGAATATAAATTGCCGGTTGGCTCCGGCGATGATTTCTTAACCATAGGTGGGCAACTTCTTTATGATAAAGCCGGAACTGTTGCTTTAACAACAACTCAGGTATTACCTGCAGTTAATTATCACAAATCGTTAAGTGAAGACAAAAACGTTTACTTGTCTGTTGGATTTATGGGAGGTTTGGTGCAGAGAAAAATAGACCAGAGCAAAATGACAACCAACAGCCAATGGGATGGAATAAATTATAATGGTTCGTTATCAACAGGAGAAAATTTATCAGGCTCATCATATTCATATATGGATGGAAGTGCTGGGTTAAGTTTTATTACGCAGCTAGGAGAAAATGAAGATAACAACTTGTTTTTTGGTTTTGCATATCACCATTTCAACCGCCCAAAAAAGCTTTCATTTTTCAGTGATTCAAAAGTTGAAATGGCTCCAAAAATGGTTGGATCTGCCGGAATAAGAATCAGCATAGCAGAAAATTCCTTCCTTACAATGGAAGCGGATCATTCAAAACAAGATTCTTACAGCGAAACAATTGGCGGAATAGTTTACACTATTAAACTTGGCGATCCAACAGATCCTAAATATTTATTTCATATTGGCAGTTACATAAGATGGAAAGATGCTATAGTACCGGTTGCCAAAATGGAATTGCGCCCACTTGCTATTTCAGTAAGCTACGATGCTAACATAAGCCCTTTAAAATCAGCAAGTAAAGGTATGGGCGGCTTCGAACTTTCGCTAACATACCAGAAATTTATAAATAAAGATAATTCCAGCAGAGATGCCTTAAGGTGTCCGAGATTTTAAAACAGTCCCGCAAAAGTCCTGTACTAACAATAAAGATTTTTGTTTTTATGGATTGTTTGGATAAAAGGCTCTGCAGCAATGCGGAGCCTTTCTGGTATAAAACTTTTAATTTTTTTTGGTTTTATTAAAAAAAAATATTCTAAATTGGCATTAAATTCGTCCGCACTAAACACACGGACATAAATATCATAAGCGATTGAAAAGAATTTTATACATATTTGTGTTTATCTTTTGTGTGAGTACTGTTAGTGCTCAATCGCTTAGTGCTGATAATGATGCAAAGATTATCAGATCCTTTCCAAATCCTGCAACTACTTTTATAAATTTCGATTTTATTAAGAATTACGATAAAGGTTATAATCTCCAGATCTATAATTTTATGGGCAAAAGAGTTTATGATGTTAACAATATATCATCTCAATCAAGAGTAAGCCTTCAGGATTTTTACAGAGGAATGTATATTTATCAACTACGTAATAAAAACGGTCAAATAGTTGATTCCGGAAAATTTCAGGTAGTTAAATAATGCCAAATTGGCTGCCATTTAGTATTGGCAAAAAGTTTGACTATCCTACCTTTGCACACCTTTCTTAAAAATTGTTATGAGTACAAAAAACAAATCTTCCCACGAAGAGGAAAAAGCCGTTGACCTAAAAGAGCAATCAGGAGAAACTGAACAACCTGAAAATGAACAATCTAATACTGATCAGCTTTCTAAAAATTTGAATGAACAGAAAGATAAATATATCAGGCTTATGGCGGAATTCGAAAATTTCCGTAAAAGAACAAATCAGGAAAAAATTGACATCCTGCAAATGGCAGGAAAAGATGTAATTAAATCTTTGCTTCCGGTGTTAGATGATTGGGAAAGAGCTGAAAAAGCAATTACAGATTCTACAGATCCTCATCAAATTATAGAAGGCAATAAACTTATTTTTACCAAACTAAGGTCAATATTGGAATCAAAAGGTTTAAAACAAATGGATTATATAAACCAGCCTTTTGATGTTGACACTCAGGAAGCTATTTCACAAGTAAATGCCGGAGAAGATATGAAGGGAAAAGTGGTTGATGAGTTAGAAAAAGGATATTTTTTAAATGATAAAATATTGCGTTTCGCAAAAGTTATTGTAGGCAGCTAATCTATAAATTATTTATGAAAAGAGATTATTACGAAATACTCGAAATACATAAATCCTGTACTGAGGAAGAAATTAAAAAAGCCTACAGGAAAACGGCAATGAAATATCACCCGGACAGAAACCCCGGTGATAAAACTGCTGAAGAGAAATTTAAAGAAGCTGCTGAAGCTTACGAAGTTTTAAGTGATTCTGACAAAAGAGCGCAATACGACAGGTTTGGCCACAGTGCCTTTTCAGGAGGAAGAAGCGGTGGCTTCGGCGGTATGAACGCAGAAGATATATTCAGCCAGTTCAGCGATATTTTTGGGGATGACGCCTTCGGCGGATTTTTTGGCGGTGGCGGCAGAAAAAGTTCAAACAGCAGGTCGCACGGCACTCGCGGTAGCAACTTAAGAGTGAAGTTGAAAATGAACTTTGAAGATATTGCAAAAGGTGCAACCAAAACTATCAAAGTTAAAAAGCAGGTGAAATGCAATTCTTGCCATGGATCGGGTGCAAAGGATAAGAATAGTGTGCAAACATGTTCCGGTTGTGGAGGAAGCGGACAGGTAAGAAGGGTTCAGCAAACATTTCTGGGTGCAATGCAAACAGTAACCACATGCCCGCAATGCAATGGCGAAGGACAAAAAATTACCAGCGTTTGCAATACTTGTAAAGGAGATGGACGTGTGTATGATGAGGAAACAATTGAAATTGATATTCCTGCCGGAGTTCAGGAAGGAATGCAATTAAGCCTTAATTCAAAAGGTAATGCCGGAATTCGCGGTGGCGCTAATGGCGACCTTATTGTTTTAATTGAAGAGGAGGCTCACCCTACCCTGCATCGTGATGGATTAAATGTTGCCTTTGATTTGCATATTCCTTTTCCGGATGCGGTTTTCGGAACAAACGTTGAAGTTCCAACAATTGATGGCCGTGCTAAAATAAAAATTCCTGCCGGAACTCAAAGTGGTAAAATTTTCCGCCTTAAAGGAAAAGGTTTTCCTAATATAAATGGTTATGAAAAAGGTGATCAACTTATTCAGGTTAATATATGGACTCCGCAAAATATAAGCTCAGAGGAAAAAGATATGCTTGAAAAAATGAGAAAATCTCCAAACTTTGAACCTAAGCCTGAAAAAAATGAGAAGTCATTTTTTGAAAAGGTAAAGGAAATGTTTAATTGACCTTTTTCTTTTTCTTAAGCTTTTTATTTGAAGGCTCATAAATTCTCCATGCAGTTTCAACAAGTTCCGTAAATTCTTTTTGCAGAAAATTATTTTTGTCTGCAGTTAAATTTGCAAACTCATAAAGCATTTCCCAACTTGTGTTTGCATAAGGCGACTGTTTTAATTTCAAACCAAATAATGCAACAGCAGCAGCAAACTGGAGGTCTTTATCGGTTTCTTTAAACGTCTTAAAATTATGAGGAATTAAAAATTCCATTGAAGCTTTTTCCTTCTTTTCGCCGAATGAATAATTTATAGTTGCTGTTGCAATGTTTTCTGATTTTGAAAAATCTTTGGTTAGCCTATTTTCTTCAGTTGGTACAATTTCGAAAATAGCAAGAGTAGTATTTCCGCTGCCCACCTCTCCACCTTCAAGTGTGCTTTCACCTTCAAGTAATGCTTCTTTTCTATTATCAAAGCCAATTAGTCTGTATTCTTTAACCATAGAACGGTTAAAGTTTATGTTGAAAGTTGCATCGCCGGCAACGGCAAACATTGTTTGAGTTAATTCCTGAACAAGAGTTTTTTCTGCTTCCTGCAAATCATCTAAATAAGCATAATTACCATTTCCCTTTTTGGCTAACGCCTGAAGTTTTGAATCCTTAAGGTTCCCCATTCCAACACCAAGGCAGGTTAAATAAACTCCGGTTTGGCGCTGTTGAAATATTAAATCTTCCAATGACTCCTCAGAAACTTCGCCAACGTTAAAATCGCCGTCCGTTGCAAGTATTACCCTGTTGTTGCCATTTTTTATAAACGACCTTGCAGCAACTTTATATGCCAGCCGTATAGCAGATTCGCCGGGAGTATCTCCCCGTGCCTCTAATTCTTCAATCCTCTTAGCAATCGAATCTTTTTCAGCACCACTTGTAGGATGCATCCAAATAGAAACATTGCCTCCGTAGGTAACAATAGAAACTGTATCAACCGGCCTTAAATTTTTCAGAAATAATTGAAAAGCGCTTTTAATTAAAGGAAGTTTTTTATCAGTGTCCATACTTCCACTTACATCTATCAAAAAAACAAAATTCCCCGGAGGAATATCCTTTAAATTCAATTTAAGGGCACTGATATTTAAATACAATAATTCATTTTTTGTGTTCCAGGGGCACTCTGTTATCTGCGATTCAAGATTAAAAATTTTACCGGCGGAAGGAGCTCTGTAATGAAGGTTAAAATAATTGACAAGTTCTTCTATTTTAACTGCATCCGGTGGCACCGGGCTATCTCCTTTTAAAAATCTTCTCACATTTGAATAAGATGCTTTATTTACATTAAGCGAAAAACCGGTATTGGGATACTTGCCGGTATTTACAAACTCATTTTCAACCAACTGAAAATATGTTTCATCAGAAATTGACCATGATGCTCTCCCCTCCTGCATTTTATCTTTTGTAACTGATATTAACTTATTCCTGGAATTAATAACTCCGGTGGAAGTTGGTTTTAAAGTAACATTATTCCACGAATCAGATTTAACCATTTTTGTAACAGATTCATAACCATCCAGAGAAAAGGTCATCGAATCGTATGGCTGTTTAAGAGTAATTCCAAAACTACCGTCTCTGCCCGAGCGTGAAACTGAATGATTAGAATGGCAGGTAATTTTTACATTCGATAGTGTGTTGAATTTAGGGTCTTTTACTTCACCGCGAAAATAGTATTGCCCCTTTGCAGAAAAAGATGCAAAAATAATAAGCAGATATAAGGCAGTAGTTTTCACTGTAAATGGGTTGCATCATTAAGTTTCGTTGTCATCAACGAGCCTGTATATTTCCTTTAAATTTCTGCCCAGACCATCATAATCCAAACCATAACCTAACAGAAATTTATTTGGAACATTAAATCCAAGATAATCAATTTTAATTGGATGTTGCAATGCATCCGGCTTATGAAGCAGCGATGTTACTTTTAATGAAGCCGGTTGCTGATCGTAAAGTTGTGGCAAAAATTCTTTTAAGGTTTTGCCGGTGTCAACAATATCTTCCAAAATTATTACGTGCCTGCCTTTTAGTGATTCATCAAGGCCAATGGAAGTAATAACATTTCCCGTGCTTCTGGTTCCTTTATAAGACGCAAGTTTTATAAAACTTATTTCAGCTTCTATTTGCAGTTTCTTGAAAAGGTCCGCAGCAAAAATAAAACTGCCGTTTAATATACCTATAAATAAAGGGCGCTTGTCTTTATAATCATTATCTATCTCTCGTGCAAGCCGGGATATCTGTTCATCAATTTGCTCAACTGAAATATATGGTGCGAACTTTTTATCATGAACCTGAATTACAGACATATCGTTATTTTGAGATTATTAATTTTTGCCCGACTTTTAAATTATCCGAAGAAAGTTTATTTACTTCTTTAATCCGCTGAACGGGAACATTAAATTTTCTTGAGATAGCGTACAACCCTTCTCCCTGCTGCGTTTCATAAACAAAAATATCGCCATCATTAATGGGTTTTAATTTTATTACCGTTCCGGAAGAAAGAGCGGAGCTTTTATTTATACCATTGTATTCCTCAAGTTTTTGCAGTTGTACACCATGATATTGAGCAATATCAAAAAGTGATTCACCTTCAGTAACTGTATGAGAAGGCTGAGTTGATTCTTTATTTTTTCTTTCAAGATAAATCCATGAATCAGTTTTTAGTATTCCATCATGCTCCATGTCATTAATATCAAGCAACTTGCTCAAAGCCATATTGTGGTAAGTTGCAATTGCAAGCGTGGAAGTACCGGAGGGAGCAAAAACAGCAGTTAAGCCATTTCTTTTTGTTTTTACTTTATAATCGAAAGCAAGATTTTTAGCATCATCAGTTTTCAATTCATTTTGCAATAATTCCGGCTCTGATGTTGTTGCAACCTCCACAGATTCTGAATCTTTAACAAGATCAAATTCATGAAGATTAAATTTTTCTATTTGATACAATAAAATTTGCGGGTACTTAGGATTTGTTGCATAACCTGCCTTTTTCAAACCGTAGGCCCAGCCTTTATAATCTGTTGGCGATAGTTTAAACAAAAATGCATATCGCGGACTGTTCCTTAAGAATTCACTATGGTCGCGGTAGCTGTCTTCAACAGAATTATATTTTCTAAAGCATTCTCCCACTTCATCATCATCGTGTGTTACTGAATCTCCGGTCCATGATGATTTGCATTTAATACCAAAATGGTTTAATGAACGCTTGCACAATTCTCCGTTGCCTGCTTCAGATTCAAGAAGGCCTTGAGCCAACTTTATACTTGCCGGGACTCCTGTACGGAACATCTCTTTTATGGCAATGTCTTTATATTTATTAATGTATTCCTGTTGGGAAATTCTCTGGCCGAAAGCGACACAAGAAAACAGCAAAAAAGGTAGAATTAATAATTTATTCATCATCATAACTTTTTTATAAGCATAAGGCCGTCACGTAATGTTAATATCATTTGCTCAACTCTTTTATCGGAAGCAACATGCTTATTAAAGCGGTCAATAGCTTTTGCGTTTTTTCCTTTGATGGAATCTTGCAAAACTTCGCCATGAAATAAAACATTATCCGCTAAAATAAAACCTCCCTTTCTTAATTGTGGCAAAGTTAATTCGTAATATTCAATATAGCCAAGTTTATCGGCATCAATAAAAATCAAATCCCAGGTTTGTTTTAATTGCGGAATGATATCTAAAGCATTTCCAACATGCAAAACGATCCTTTTATCGTTTGCCATGTCAAAATATTTTTGGGAGATTTTTGCATCATCTTGTCTTAATTCTATTGTATGAATTTCACCTTCGGGTAACAGGCCGGTTGCTAAACACAAACTACTGAAACCAGTAAAAGTGCCTATTTCCAATACTTTCATTGGACGTAACATTTGAGATATAAAAGATAAAAACATTCCTTGTAAATGCCCGCTATGCATTTTGGAATGTGGATGGTTTGCAATAGTATCATTCAGATTTTTTTGCAATACATCAGACAAAGCAGTTGAATACCGCAAACAATATTCTTCAGCCGCGGGCGATATTAATTCCATCAGATTTTTTTTTAGAAATTATTAACAATCCTAAAAATGTAATTGAACCATTAATAATAAGCACTTCAATTCCTATTACATAACCATTGAAAAGTGCAGGAGAATTATGCTGGAGCAGATAACAAGCAACAGGGCTCAGAATTGCAATTAGTGCTATGCTCCATGAATCCGGCAGTTTCCTTTTCGACAATATTCCAAAAGCAAACAATCCTAATAACGGCCCGTAAGTATATCCGGCAAGGTCAAGAATTTTATCAATTATTGAACGGCTGTTTATTTCCCTGAATATTAAAATACAAATAAAAAATATCAGCGTTAATGTAAAATGCACCATTAAACGAACGCGCCGTTTTTTTGCTTCACTCCATTTTGTTTTCTCTTTCATAGAAAGAATATCAATACAGAATGAACTTGTTAATGCCGTTAATGCGCCATCTGCACTAGGAAAAAGCGCCGATATTAAACCAATAATAAAAATCACAGAAATAACCACCGGCACAGAATGAAACAATCCTAAAGCCATTGATGGGAAAAGATTATCGCCCGTAACATTCAAATTGCCATTATATAACCCGAAAACTCCATCCACTGAATTAAATGCAGCCCCATTTTTAAATGCGAACAGATATAAAAGCCCTCCAAGAAGTAGAAACAGGAGGTTTACAAAAACCAAAATAATACTGAAAACAAGAATGTTTTTTTGAGAATCTTTCAATGTTTTTACACTTATATTCTTTTGCATCATTTCCTGGTCTAAACCGGTCATTGCAATTGTTATAAAGGCTCCGCCAAGAATTTGTTTAAGAAAAAAACCTTTGCTGTTTACATCAGTATTAAAAATCCGTGTAAGGCTTTTTGCCTCCATTGCATTTACAGCTTCTGTTACAGAAAGGTCAAGGTTTGATAATATATAAACCACACAAACAATAAGGCCGATTATCATTAAAGATGTTTGCAAAGTATCTGTATAAACAATTGTTTTAACACCTCCTTCAAAAGTATAAAGCAATACCATTAATAACACAACTGCGGTTGAAACCCAAAATGGAATATTAAGCTGTGATAAAATGAACAAATGCAGAATATTAATTACAAGATAAAGCCGTGCTGTTGCCCCAACTGTGCGGCTTAAAATAAAAAATGAAGCGCCGGTTTTATGAGCCCATTCACCAAACCTTGTGTTTAAATAATTGTATATTGATGTAAGATTTAGTTTATAATACAATGGCAGCAAAATAAGAGCTACCACTATATATCCGAGAAGATATCCTATTACAACTTGAAAATATCCCAGCGCATTAGGCATTGAATTTAATGAACCGATATTTCCAACGCTACCGGGTACGCTTACGAATGTAACTCCACTAAGCGATGTGCCAATCATTCCAAATGCCACAAGTTTCCAGTTAGAATTTCGGTTGCCGATAAAAAAAGAATCATTATTAGAATTGCGGCTTGTGTACCATGCAACAGTGAGAAGCAAAACAAAATATCCTAAAACGAAAAATAATAGCGTAACAGGCGACATAAAAAAATTTACGTAAAATTAATGTTGCAAGATGAAAATATTTTATGACTTTGCTTTCAAATAAATTTATGACAATAAAAGCAGCAGCGGTTTTTTGCGGAAGCAAAAGCGGGAACAATAAAATTTTTGAGCAACACACAATTGAACTTGCCCACATTTTGGCACAAAATGGAGTGAATATAATTTATGGCGGTGGCAATAAGGGATTAATGGGAACCCTTGCTAATGCTGCAATTGAAAAGAAAGGAAACATTATCGGCATTATGCCGGAATTGTTGAAAGACTTTGAACATCATCATCAGGGTTTAACCGAATTACTTATTGTAGATTCTATGCACACTCGTAAAAAACTATTGTATGAAAAATGTGATGCAGCTATAATTTTACCCGGTGGTTATGGAACTTTAGATGAAGTTTTTGAAATGCTTACATGGAACCAACTTAAAATTCATCAGAAAGATATGTTTATTATGAACTCAGCAGGGTTTTACAATTCACTCATAAACCATATTGAAACTATGAAAGATAATGGCTTTTTATATGAAGACCTGAGTTTTAAAATTCATATTCTTTCAAAACCATCCGACATTATTTCGTTTTTAAAATAAAGGTTTACCTTGAAATAATGGAATATGGATTCCGGCCCTAATAATTGGCAGTACATTTACTGTGTTACTCCTTGTATTTTCAATGTAGGGAGAATTAGGGTTCTTGTTAACATCGAACAGAACAGAAATATAATAAAACATTTCACCTGACCCTTCACGGCCGCCTGCATAACCGCCACCAACCAAAATGCTTGTTGCCTCAGTTTTTTCTTTCACCGGATCTCCGTAAACGGGAATTAATTTTTGCGAAATAAAATTATGTTCCACCTGAGCATGGGCAAATAAAAATTTTACAGGAAAAATCCTGACAAATGCTCCGGGACCAAAAGTATTTTGCCGAAGTTTATCATCACTGTAATAATATGCACCACTTGATGGGTCGAAATATGTAACATGCCGAACCGAAGAATACACATAATTAAAAACTATTCCTGCATCAAGCCATTTGGTAAGGCTGTAGCCAAATACAGGATTAGCGCCTAAAACTGAACCATTACTGGAAAAGTTTAAAGTAACACTACCACCGGTGAACAATTTATTTTTACGAAATCCTCTTTCCACATCAGTTTGAGAGTTAGCGGCCAAACCAAAAGAAAGCATAAGTATTACTAATATATATCTCATTTTTAAAAAATTTTTCCGGGATTTAAAATATTATGTGGATCAAAAGCACATTTTATGCCTTTCATTATTTCGATTGCAGCTTTATTAAAAACAATATCCATATACGATTTTTGAATTAGCCCAATACCATGTTCGCCGCTTATTGTTCCCCCTAATGAATGAACCAAAGTAAATAATTTTCGAATAACAGGAATTACTTCAGGATTGTCGAGGCTGTTTTTGTTATTGTCCATTTTTATTCTAACATGAAGGTTACCATCGCCGGCATGGCCATAACAAACAACTTTAAAATTATTTTCCAACGCAAGTTGTTTAACACCTTTTATAAGTTGAGGAAGATTAGCTCGCGGCACTACAGTATCTTCTTCAATTGTGTAACCGTTTATTTTTACTGCTTCCGCGGTGCGCCTTCTTAATTTCCAAAGTTCTTCTTTTTGAGAGGCATTATCTGCAAAAAATATTTCACCGCAATCAAAATCCTGAAGCAATTGCGAAATAGATTCTATTTCAGAATAAAGAGATTCTAAATTGTTGCCATCAACTTCAATAATAAGGTGAGCCTCAATATCATCCGTCACCGGAATGGAATTATTGCCAACATATTCACTCACTATTTTTAAAGCATTAATCTCCACCAGTTCAAGGGCGCTTGGCATGAATCCGGCCCTGAATATTGCACTAACCGCTGCACCTGCTTTTTCAACATCATTAAAAGGAACCAATATCAGCAAATCATATTTAGGAAGAGGAATTAATTTCAAAACAATTTTTGTAATTAAACCCAAAGTTCCTTCACTTCCTACCATAAGTTGGGTGAGATTATAACCTGTAGAATTCTTTAAAACATTTGCCCCTGTGATAATTATATCACCATTTGGTAAAACAACTTCAAGATTCAAAACATAATCTTTAACCACACCATACTTAACTGCCTTAGGCCCGCCGCTATTAGCAGAAACATTGCCCCCAATAAAACAACTGCCTCTTGAACTTGGATCAGGGGGATAAAACAGCCCCTTTTCTTTTACTGCATTCTGCAGAACTTCAGTTATTACACCGGGTTCTGTAGTTACCTGAAGATTAGCCTCGTCAATCTGAATTATACTGTTCATTTTTTCAAACGAAATAACAATTCCGCCGGAGGCAGGCAATGCGCCACCACTAAGGCCTGTACCTGCGCCCCTTGGCGTTATAACAATGCTGTTGCTAAAACAAAACTTCATAATCTTACTTACATCCTCAGTGGTATGGGGAAGTACAACTGCAACAGCCTCAAAAAAAAGATTTTCGGTTTCGTCTCTCCCGTAACGTTGTAAAGACTCAAAATTATAAAGTACGTTTTGGCTACCAACCAGATTAGCTAATTCTTCTCTGATTTTTTCGTTTGAAAGCATAATGGCAAATATAATTTACCTTAATTAAAATTTAGGACAAAGCGTTTGCCTGTCGGAATTTGTTGGATAGAAACCACTTTTTATTAAATTAAATTCACTGGCACCACGGTAGTTATTGTATTTATTTAAGCCCGACATTGTAACATCATAACTGAA
>JAFDXB010000140.1 GCA_018268175.1 Bacteroidota bacterium
ATTTTTTAAATTGCTCCCGGGAAGGGGGCTGGGAAGCTTCCCCTACAAAACTTCTTTCACATTAGCCGTTTATAATCATTTAAGTTTTTGGGATTTTAGGTAATTTTTGGGGTATCTGTTTCGGTACTTAAATTAAGCTGTTGTCCAATTTTATTTAGTTGTCAAATTTTCCATTCATTCATCCTTTTATTATTTCTTTTCAGAATCCACACTAAAATAACATTGAAAAGGAATAGTTGAAAATTTCCTATCCACCAAAATGGTATGTATCTGCCATTTCTTTAAGCTCCAGCAGATTTGTAACATTTAATTTTTCAAAAATCCTTGCCTTATGGGTTCCTACGGTTGAAACACCTAAGTTTAGATCTTTACTAATTTGACTAATTGTATTGCCGGCCAACAACAATGTGGTTATTTCGAACTCACGTGGAGATAATAAATTAAAACGGTTTTCCATTTGGCTTTTGCTCACATTAGATGCGAGTAACTCAACAAGCGTTTCACTTATATATTTCTTTCCGCTTAAAATTATTTCAATCGCTCTTTGAATTTCATCCATAGAAGAATCTTTGCTTACAAACCCGCGGGCGCCGGCCTTTAAATATCGCTGAGCATAAAGATTTTCAGGGCTCATACTGAAAATTAAAACCTTCATTTCCGGAAAATCATTTCTAATAGTTTCCATTAAGGCAAGCGTATCTGTATTTGGCATCTTAATATCCAGCATTGCCAAATCGTAATTATGTTGTTTCAAGTGTTCAAGTGCTGTAAAACCATCACGGGCCTCATCTACAATTATTCCTTTATAAATATCAGATAATAACGTTTTTATGCCCGATCGCACTACTTCATGGTCATCTATAATCAAAAACCTTTTCAAAATCAAATTATGAAATTCAAAAATATTAATTATTGTAAAAATAGTATTTGATTATCTTTATAAACAAATATTTTTCGCCCTTTTAATCTGCCGCATGAGCTTAAAATCAATCCTGGCAATTATACAAAAACAGGAAACTTTAAAATTATTGCGCCAAATTTTTATTTCTAACCATTCGCTTGCCTTATTTAAAATAAAATTTGTAAAATCTTTACCTGAAAAAATAAATTGCGATTTCATAATTGCTGAATGCAATAATCGTAAAGAGGCAACTTTACTATTAAAAAATCTTCCTCCTCAGTTTCCTGTTATTGTCATATCCGAAAAAATGAAAACATCATTTACAAGTCAAACTGATTTTATAAATCTTGACGATTTAAATGGTCATCTTTTAATAAAAATATTTTCTGCTTACGCAGGAAAGGAACATATACGTAAATGGAAATTAATTGGAACATTAGAAAACGATTTGATTTGGGATTGGGATATTAAAAGTGGTATGATTGAATACAATTCATCTGCCTGGAATCAAATTTTTGGAGTAGATGAATTTAACGGCAAAATGCCTATTGATAACTGGATGGCATTGGTTAGTGATATTGATAACAGAAAACCTTTCTCTTTTTTTAAATCAAAAATTTTAAATACCGAAACTGATGTGTTTGAAGTTGAATACCAAATGTGTTTCAACAACAGAACTGTGTATATGCTTGAAAAGGGTTTTATTATTAGATATCCCTCAGGCAAAGCAAAAAATATAATTGGTATTACAAAAAACATTTCACAGCAAATTGAAAGAGCTATTGAAATAGAACGTATATATCGCGATGCTCATGAAAAGATAAAAGAGAACGAGTTTAAATATCGTAACCTGATTAAATACAGTAAAATGGGATTGTCTGTAATTTATCCCCAAACTCAAGTCGTTGATATTTTGGCCGGAAAGGAAATTCTTGGTTATTCAAATGAAGAATACAATAAAGATATTAATAACAGGTATATTCATCCTGCAGACATACAAAAAGTTAGAGAGGCTTATTTTGCAATAGTAAATGATCCGGAGAAAACCGAATCATTACAATACCGTGCTTACAAAAAAAATGTAGGATATATTTGGATTGAGTCAACTTTTCTGAATATGCTCAATATACCTTCCGTAAATGGGATTGTTGCTCACTTTCGCGATATTAATGATAGAAAAATTGCTGAAGAACTCACTCGCTTGTCTGAAGAAAAATACCGGGTCCTTTTTAATAAAAATCCTTTAGGATTAGTTGTTTGGGATCCGCATACATTCCGCGTTTTAGAAGCGAATGAAAAAGCTTGTTCTGAATATGGTTACAAACTTGAAGAGTTCATTGGCTTTGATACTCGAAAATTAATTCAACCACAATTTCTAGACAGGTTTTTGAAATATACCCGAGCTTTACTTGCAGGAGATAATGAGCCTATTAATTATCAAAGTGTAAATAAATCAAAATCGGGTTCCGATTTGTTCATTGATATCACATTCAGGCCTTTTAATTATTTTGGGAAAAGTGTCAGCCTTGCTATGATTCGCAACATTACTGAGCAAGTTAAACTTGAAGAAGCATTGAATGCTGAAAAAAGCGCAAAACAAAGGGAAATAACAGAAGCTGTTTTGCAAGCTCAGGAATTGGAAAGAGGCCATATAGGCAGAGAACTTCATGATAATATAAATCAAATTCTTGCAACTAGCAGGCTCTATATTGAATATGCTCAGAGAAATGCTGAAATGCACGATAATCTTTTGTTTAAAGCAAAAGAATTCATCCTTACCGCCATCCGTGAAGTTAGAAATTTAAGCAAATCCATTCTTACCCCTTCTGTTATTGAAGTTGGTTTGGTTGGTAGTTTACAGGATCTTTTAAACTCTGTTAAAGATATCAGCAATTTAAAATTCTCTGAAGTTTATAAGGTGCAGGAAAATCTGCTTTCAGCAGAATTGAAAATCAGTATTTTCAGAATTGTTCAGGAACAACTTAATAACATTATTAAGCATGCAAAAGCATCAAAAGTAATGATAAGTATTTCGCAGGATAACAATTCACTTTTAATAAAAGTAAAAGATAATGGCATAGGATTTTCAAAACATAATTCAAATTCAGGTTTGGGATTAAAAAATATTGGTAGCAGGGCAGCGTTATTTAACGGAACAATGGAAATAATTTCAAAACCTCAAAAAGGAACACTTTTAAAAGTGGAATTTAAATTAAATAAAACCGTATGAGTTTAACAAGAGAAAGATCCCGGACTATACTTGCTATTGTTCTTGTTAGCCTTATAGTGGTTATATTTTTATTAAGATTAAAAAATAATGTAAAGACTGCTAATCTTGCATTAAATCAGGGTAGCCAATATACTCATCAGATAATTCAACTTGGAAATATTTTAAGCGAAATAACATCAATTGATGCTGCCGCAAATGCTTATGTTTTAACCGGTAAAACTTTCCATCTTATTTCCTACAGGGAAAATCTTGATAGCCTTGCACGGCATAAAAAGGAACTATTTAATGGTAGCAAAAACGGCAATTCAAATAAGCTTAACGATTTACTTAATCAAAAGGTTGCAAATACGAAATCGCTTATTGAAATTAGAGATCAATTTGGAAGGGATTCAGCAGTTGAAACATTAAACAAACTTAATGATGCTTTGCTTATGAGTAGTATAAGCATAAAAGCAGACTTCTTGCTGAAAAGCCTTCAAAACAAAATTTCTGATTCTAACAAAATAAGGCGCCGTCTTGTTACTGTTGTTGCAACAGAATTTATTTTATTTGCCTCTTTGCTTATTCTAATAATTTTTTTCACTTATAAAACACTTCTAAAGGAATATCGTATCCGAAAAAAACATGAAGATGTTCTTGAATTTAATGGCGCTCTAATACGAAGTATTAAAGATCCGATAGTTACTTTCACTGATAAATTTATTATCACTAACTGGAATGAGTATGCTGAAAAACTTTATGGGTTCAGAGAATCGGAAGTTTTAGGTAAATCAATAATTGAAGTTTTAGCAATTGAAATAGTGAATGGTGAAATTAAGCCTATGGCCGAACAACTATTTACTATCGGCTCCTGGCGGGGCGAAATGTATCAGCGCACAAAAAAAAATCAACCTATTCATGCTAGCGCAGCAATATCAAGAATTTCAACTTCTGAATTTAAAAAAGCAGGATTTGTTGCCATGTTTAACAACATCAGCAGTAAAAAAGAAATGGAGAAAAAACTGCGCCTTTTAACAACTAATCTTGAAAGAGAAGTAGAACGTAAGGCTGCTGAACTTAATACAGTTTACGACAGAATTACTGATGCCTTTTTTGCTCTCGACCTTGATTGGAATTATACTTACCTTAATAAAAAGGCTGAGGAATTGCACGGAAAAACTGAAGCTCAGTTGAAAGGAAAAAATATTTTTAATGTTTTTAAAGGTGTTGTTGATCCGAATTTCTTTAATTCACTTCGCGAAGTGAGAAGAACTATGCAACCGATCAAAAATCAAATTCAACTTTCTAAAGATGGCCGTTGGTTTGAAAATTACATTTATCCTTCTGCTGATGGTATCTCAATTTATTACCACGATATTACTCAGGAAAAAAATGCAGAACTTAAATTAATTTATGCTCTTGAAAAATTAAATTCCCATATTAATAATACTCCTTTAGCCGTAGTTGAATTTAATTCCGCCTTCGAAATTATTAACTGGTCTAAAAAAGCTGAACAAATTTTTGGCTGGACCGAAGATGAAGTTTGTAATACAAATTTTACATTTTTTGATCTGTTGTATGAAGAAGAGGCAAATGATTTAAAAAGTAATTTTCATTCACTCCTCGAAACCAAAAGCAGCGGTGTGCTTCAATTAAAAAATATAAACAAATGGGGCGATATTGTTTATTGTGAATGGTATAACTCTATTTTAAGCAAGAATGAAGAAACACTTGGGGTTTTATCTCTTGTGCAGGATGTATCCGCCAGAAAGCGCATGGAGGTTAAACTTCAGCAAAGCGAAGGAAAATTTAAAAGCCTTGTTGAAGAATCTCTTGTTGGTGTTTATATTGCTCAAAATAATAAGTTTACTTACGTTAATCCTCGCTTTTGCGAGATATATGGCTTCAAATCATTTGAAGAAATTGAAGGAAAATTTATTGTTGATTTTTTAGGCGACGAAGTGTCAATTGCAGCAGCTCGTGACTTTGAAATTGACCACCATAAAAAAAGTATTCATTATGAACATGAACTTCTTAATAATGCTCAACAAAAAATTATAGTTGAGGTTTTTGGTACATACCTGAAATATAATAATGACGATTCTGTAATAGGTACTGTTATTGATGTTACCGACAAAAGCAAAATTGCCTCTCAACTGAAAAAGGTTAATGAGCGCTTTACTCTTGTTGCTAAGGCAACAAATGATGCAATCTGGGATTGGGATATTGAAAATGATTCTCTTACCGGTAATGAAAGGTTTTATTATTTATTTGGATTAGAAAATAATTCAAAACTTTCTTTTAAAGAGTTCCATTCCAAAATTCATCCGGAAGATAAACAACGGATTCTTATAAATCTTGAAAATGCTTTTAATGAAAAAATTCCATTTATTTCAGAGTTGTTTCGTTTCAGGTATTTAGATGATTCCTACCGCTATATTAATGACAGAGCTTACATTATCTATGATTCTGCCGGCAAGGCAGTGAGGATGTTGGGAGCAATGCAGGATGTTACTGAAAGGATGCAAATTGAAGAGAGTTTAAAAAGCAGCCATGATCAGTTGCGCGAACTTGCCATACATCTGCAAACAGTTCGTGAGTCTGAGAGAATGCACATATCTAGAGAAATTCACGATGAGCTTGGCCAACAATTAACCGGTTTAAAAATGGACATTGCATGGATCAACAAAAAAATTGGTTCTACTGATGCAGAAATAAAAGAGAAGTTTAATGAATTGTTTCACCTTGTTGACAGGTCTGTAAAAACTGTAAGAAGATTGTCATCTCAATTAAGGCCAAGTATATTAGATGATTTAGGCCTTGTAGCAGCAATGGAATGGCAGAGTGAAGAGTTTCAAAAGCGTACACGCATTAAAACCACTTTCATTTCTGATGTTGACAGCGCCGATATTCCTCCTGAAATCTCTATTAACATTTTTAGGATTTATCAGGAAAGTTTAACTAATGTAATGCGCCATGCAAATGCCTCATCAGTTGTATCAACATTTTTTTTCAGAGATAATGAAATTACTTTAATCATACGTGATAATGGCGCAGGATTTGACCAGAGTAAATTAGGCACTACAAAAACTTTGGGAATTCTTGGAATGAATGAAAGAACATTAATGATGAATGGAAAATATGATATTAAGAGTGAACCGGGAGAGGGAACAACCGTTGTATTGACAGTTCCTGTAAATAACTAATTTTGAAAAATGAAGATTCTAATTGCCGATGATCATTATGTTGTAAGAAAAGGTTTAAGGCAAATTTTACTTGAAGGATTTCCTGCTGCTGATATTGATGAGGTGGCTGATGCAGAGGAAATGGTCGGGAAAGTTCTTCATACAAACTTTGATATTATAATTAGCGATTTGTCTATGCCCGGCAGAAGCGGCCTTGAAGCATTACAGCAAATAAAGCAGATTAACCCCAAAATACCTGTACTTATTTTAAGCATTCATCCTGAAGAACAGTATGCTATACGTGCTCTTAAATCAGGCGCAGCGGGTTACTTGAGTAAAGATATGGCTCCGGAAGAATTGGTGAAAGCAGTTGAAAAAGTACTATTGGGTAAAAAATATATTACGGCATCAATTGCTGAAAAACTTGCCTCAATTTTCGATCAGAATAAAGATGAAAGCCCGCATGAAAGCCTCTCTGATAGAGAGTTTATTGTTTTAAAAATGCTTGCCAAAGGAAAATCTGTCTCAGAAATTGCTGAATCACTTTTTTTAAGTGTTACTACAGTTAGCACTTACAGATCAAGAATAATGAGTAAAATGAATCTTCGAAATAATGCAGACCTTACCTTATACTGCATTGAGCATAAATTGATTTAGGGTAGTTTTATTTCTACATTTCATAATTTATAACTGTACTTTTTAAACTATTGTTTAACTACATTTATAAATATCGTGCAAAGGTAATTTTGCTAAATGATAAACAACCTTTGTCATGTTTTAGTTGTTGAAGATTCCTTGCCGGTATTACAAAGAATTGAGGCAAGTTTATTTAATATTAATTGTGTTTACCGTGTTTCAGTGGCTACTACTTATAATGAGGCAATTGAAATTTTATCATTAAATAATGTTGATGTTGCAACTCTTGATATAAATCTTTCATCATCACAAAAGAGCGGAATTGATGTGCTAAAGGTTATCAAAAAATCATATCCTTTTATAAAAACAATTATGCTTACTAATAGCAGTACTCAAAAATATCGGGAAGTATGCAGTAAAATTGGCGCAGATTATTTTATAGATAAAACCGAGGATTTCGAATGTGTACCTGGTTTAATTAATAACATTTACTCACCTTCCGGAATATTGTAAATTCTCTTTATTTCATTGTTGTATTTTTCCAAAATTACTTTACGTTTCAGCTTCAACGTTGGTGTTAGTTCTCCATTTTCAATCGTCCATTCGTGAGGTAACAATTCAAATTTTTTGATCTGTTCTACATGGTTAAAATTTTTATTTAGGTCATCAATTGTTGTCCTGAATAAATTTAAAACTTCAGGCATTTTTAAAACATCGCCTGCCGGCAGAATGTTATTGTCTTTTAGCCACTCTTGAATATTATTGACAGAAGGAACAATAAGAGCAGCTACAAATTTTTTATCCTCACCAACAACCATAATTTGTTCTATAAATCTGCTTTCACGCATTTTGTTTTCAATTGGCTGAGGTGCAACATATTTACCGCCGCTTGTTTTAAAAAGTTCTTTTTTCCTGTCAGTAATTTTTAAAAATTTACCATCTTCAAACACTCCAATATCTCCTGTGTGCAGCCAGCCATCTATAACAGTTTCTTCGGTAAGATCAGAACGCTTATAATATCCCAGCATTACGCTTGGCCCTTTTACGCATATCTCACCATCGCTTTCAATCTTTACTTCCTGGCCTTCTAATACAGGCCCTACCGTTCCAAATTTCATTCCTCCGGGCGTCTGCCTGTTTACACTAATTACAGGACTGTTTTCTGTTGGGCCGTAACCCTCATAAATCGGAATTTTAGCAGCATTAAATATTCTTAAAAGCCTTACCTGACATGCTGCGCTGCCTGTAATAATATATTCAATATTTCCTCCTGTGGCTTCTCGCCATTTACTGAAAACAAGTTTATTTGCAATTGATAATTTTAAATTATATAGCCAGCCGCCATCAATGTTGTTATCATATTTTTTGGCAAGGTTAACCGACCAAAAAAACAATTGCTTTTTTATTCCTGTAAGCTCTGAACCTTTGGCCATTATTTTCTCATAAATCTTTTCAAGTAATCGCGGTACAGTGCAAAATACATTTGGCTTTACTTCTTTTAAATTATCACCTATTTTTTCAAGGCTTTCAGCGAAGTAAATTGAAATGCCGCTGTACATAAAAATGTAAGAGGCCAATCTTTCAAAAATATGGTTGAGAGGTAAAAAACTTAATGCTCTCCCTTTTATATTTCTTTCAAATGGAAAACTCACAACACTGTTTATCACATTACTTACAATATTTTTATGGCTTAGCATAACTCCTTTTGGAGTTCCGGTAGTACCGCTTGTATAAATTATTGTTGCGCAGTTATCAGGCTTTATTTTTTTCCTCTCGCTTTCCAGTATTGCATTATTCGGTTCAACAAGCAAGTCTTTCCAATAGGGTACATTTTGAATTTGGTCGAAACTGTATATATTTTTTAAAGATGGGACTGTTTTAAGTGTAGGCTGCATTTTTTCATAAAGTTCATTGCTTCCTGTAAACAGAAATTTAATTTCTGCATCCTTAAAAATGAATTCCAATTCCTGAATATTTGATGTAGGATATACAGGGCAAAGTATAACTCCTATCTGCTGGCAAGCAAGGTCAAGCAGCAGCCATTCAGGGCGGTTTGGAGAAATCAGTGCTACTTTATCCTGATTAGTAACTTCCATATCATTGCCTGAAAGGCCCAGAGATAATAACCCTGCCGATAAACGGTTTACAATATCTGCAACATCATTTGTACTGTATTTTTTCCATTCTCCCGATTCTTTTGCGGCAAACATATCATCCTTTGGAAATTCATTTTGTTGCCTGTATAAAAAATCAAAAAGCCTGTGATTATAATCCACAATAATTTTTTTTATGAAAAACTAAGTTAACCAAAATAATAATTGAAGAATTGTGAAGTAAAATTTGTTGTGATTTTTCCCAATCTCACAATCCAAAATCGTAAATCTAAAATCTAAAAATCTAAAAATCGTAAATCCAAAATCTAAAAATCGTAAATCTAAAAATCGTAAATCCAAAATCGTAAATCTAAAATCTAAAATCGTCAATTTAAAAATCGTCAATCCTGCTATTTTTGATTTCTTGATTTCTTGATTTCTTAATTTTTGATTTGTCATCATTCTAAAAATCTAAAATCTAAAAATCTAAAATCTAAAAATCGTAAATCCAAAATCGTAAATCTAAAATCTAAAAATCCTCAATCGCAAAAAATGCATCCCTGTTGTGGAACCCGAACCAATAAAAATAATTACTTATAAAACTGCCCTGCCGGCATTTTAAACAATTTTGATTTATGGAATTTTATAAAATCTGAATATTGAGTACTGTTATTACTCACCCATTTTTGAAATTCAGCAAGATTTGCCGCAGCCCCGAAAACCCAGTAATTATAAGCCTCATAAAGCCCGGATGCCAGTAACTGTTGTTCATATTCAAAAAGATAGAAAGGGAATTTTGTGTTGTAGTTCTCAAACCAGTTAATAATAAAGCGTGACCTTATCATTGTAAGTGCATCTACAGTTAAACCAAATGCAGCTAATTCTTTTTGTTTATCTAATGTTTCAAGAATTGCTTTTTCAAATGGAGATGATGGTTTACTGTCTGCAACTATATCATTTAAGGTAAATATCTTTTTGTAACTCTCTAAAAGCATTTCTTTTATTTCAGGAGTCTTACTGTTAAGTGGATCTATATTTATAAATATTTCTCCATAAATAAGTGTTCTTGTAAAATTGCCGGTTAAATAATAAAATCTGCTGCTGTTGTAATAATTTTTTGCAAAAGAAGGGTCTGCAGCCATACCATTTTCCCATTGATTAATTGCTGAATTATCTTGCAGTCCCCACAACAACTCGCCGTAATCATTATATAGACCGCCTGAAGCCGGGAATTTTTTTAAACCTGTTTTGTAAGTGTTTTCAGCTTCTTTAAAGTTTTGCAATGATAAATATATATTCGCTGCTATCTGAAAACATTGATCATCGGTTTGCGAACTTTCAATAACAGGCTTGATTGTTTGTAAAGCCTTTTGAAAATTTTTCTGGTAATAATAACTCAAAGCAAGATCCTTTGCAACCGACATATTTTCCGGCTCCATTTGAATTGCCTTTGTCAGTACAAGCGTGCTGTTTGCAAAATCTCCTTTTCTCATAAAACTCCTTGCAGTTTCCTGCATTTCGGCTACATCCTGCGAAGCAGCGAATAGTGAGCTGATGATTAGTGCAATAAAGCAAACAGTAAAACGCATCAATAAATTGTTTAGTCAATTATATTTGAAAGCAAACCATCCCTTAGCTTTGGTTCAAACCAGGTGCTTTTTGGAGGCATTACCTTTCCGGCATCGGCAATATCAAGTAACTGATTCATGCTAACAGGATATAAACTGAAGGCCACTTTCATTTCGCCCGAATCTACACGTTTTTCCAACTCTTCAAGGCCGCGGATACCACCTACAAAATCAATTCTTGAATCTGTGCGCTGATCTTTAATTCCTAAAAGTGGTTCCAAAAGGTTTTCTGATAAAACAGTAATATCCAAAATTCCTATCGGGTCATTATCATTAAATGTTTCCGGTAACGAATTTAATTTATACCACGTTTTATTAAGGTACATTCCAAATTCATGAAGACCTGCCGGTTTAACGGCTTTCACACTTTTTTCAACTGCAAACTTACCTTTCAATTTTTCTAAAAATTCTTCTTCAGATAAACCATTTAAATCCTTTACAACCCTGTTGTAGTCCATAATATGAAGCTGATTTGCAGGGAACAAAGTTGTAAGGAAATAATAAGCTCCGTTTGGAGCATTATCGCCTAAAGCTTGCTTTACTTTTGCTGCCGATGCTGCCCTGTGATGGCCGTCTGCTATATAGGAAGCAGGAACAAGGGCATGGAATGAATTAGTTATTGCTGCAATTGTATCATCATCATTTACAATCCAAATGCTGTGTTGAATGCCATCTTCAGCAACAAAATCATACTGAGGCTTTTTCTCTGTTGTCCATTTTTCAACAAGTAAATCAATTGGTTCAACGTTCCGGTAAGTGAGAAATACATTTCCGGTTTGTGCCATTATTGTTTTCATATGATTTATACGGTCAAGCTCTTTTTCAGGTCGGGTAAATTCATGCTTCTTTATTAATCCTTTTTCATAGTCCTCAACTGAACTACCGCAAACAATTCCAATCTGGCTTCTGCCATCCATTATTAACCTGTACAAATAATAGCATGGTTTATTTTCCCGGAACAATACTTTCCTGGCAACAAATGCCTGAAGATTTTCTTTGGCTTTATCATACACTGCCTGTGAATGTATATCTGTATTTTCAGGAAGGTCTATTTCACTTTTGGTAACATGTAAAAAGGAATTGGGGTTTCCCTGTGCAGCTACTTTCGCTTCTTTACTCGACAACACATCATAAGGTTGTGATGCTACATTTTTTGCAAACTGTGCATCAGGCCGCAGGGCTTTAAAAGGTATAACTGTAATCATAATTCTTCTTTAAAAAAGGACTGCAAATATACTTAAGATAAGCTTTCAAAGTCTTGCATTACTCTCACAAGGTATTCTACGCTTTCTAAAGGCAATGCATTATACATTGATGCTCTGAATCCTCCGGCCAGCCGGTGCCCTTTAATGCCATATATATTTTTTTCTTTGCAATATTCTAAAAAACTTTTTTCCGTTTTTTCATCTTTTGCCACAAAACATGCGTTCATCATGCTTCTGTCTTCAATTTCTGTAGTACCTGTAAACATTTTATTACGGTCAATTTCCGCATAAATAAGTTCAGATTTCTTGCGGTTTAATATCTCTTTTTGTTCAACACCGCCGGTATTTTTAAGCCATTTTAAATTTAAATATGCCACATAAATAGCAAAAACAGGTGCGGTATTTAACAGGCTGTTTTCTTTAATGTGCATGCGGTAATCCATCATTGTCGGAATGTCTCGTTCCACTTTACCTAAAATATTTTTTTTAACAACAACAATTGTAACTCCGGCGCAGCCGAGATTTTTTTGTGCGCCTGCATATATAAGGTCAAACTTATTATAATCTATTTCTCGACTTAAAATGTCGCTGCTCATATCTGCCACAATAGGAATATTTGCATCAGGAAACACTTTCCATTGCGTACCATAAATAGTATTGTTGGAAGTTATATGTAAATATTTTGCGTCATCCGGAACTATAAAGTCCTTCGGCAGGTAGTTGTAGTTTTTATCAGCAGAGCTGCAAACAACGTTAATGTTGCCAAACAATTTTGCCTCTTTAATTGCTTTAGCTGCAAACACACCGGTATCAGTGTAAGCGGCGGTTTCAAATCTGTCGAGCAAGTTCATTGGTATTTGAAAAAATTGCGTTGATGCCCCGCCATGCAAGAACAACACTTCATATTCATCATTCAAATTCATGAGTTCTTTTACCAACTGTCTTGCCTCCTGCAAAACGTCAATAAAAGCGGGTGTGCGATGCCCTATTTCTAAAATTGAAAGTCCGCTGTTATTAAAATTTAATACGGCACGTGAAGCTTCCTGAAATACTTCTTCAGAAAGTATGGCCGGGCCTGAATTGAAATTGTGTATTTTTTGTTTCATATAGTTATTCTTCTCTTCCAATCATTTTTCCGGAAATATTGATTGGCTCTTCTTCGTTGATATTATTTTCTGCATTATAAATTAATTGCGAAAGATCAGGCTGGCCGGCATCTACCCATGCGGAATACCAGAATGATGCAGTTGAAAAAATTGATAAACGCATTCTTCGTTCAACCATGCCGTTTAAAAGTTTATTATAAGCTACTGTATATTTTTCAGAGTATTGATGTGCTATTACATTATTTCTTTCTTCAAAAGCATATTTGCGGTCGTTTTTAAAATTTAAATTGAGTTCACGTTCAAATCTTAAAACACTGTCGCTGGCCGCTGCACTTTCCAAAACTCTTTCCCATATATAATCCGAAGGATCGGAAATGTATTGTGCTTTGCCGATAAAAAAATCAAATTGTTTTTCAGAAAGCAATTCAGGTATGCGGCTTTCCCAAAAACCATGAATTCCGTGTTGATTTGTATGCTGGCCATTATGATTATGAGAAGTATGCAATGGCACATGAGCATCAGAAATATAATGTGCAATTTCGGCGCTGTATTTTAAAATTTTAGGTGCATCCTTTTCTTTAAAAGCTTTTTTCAGCCTGTTATACATGTTCATCACATGCCAAGGAACAATGCCACGCGACAATAAAGTATCTTCCGAAAATTTATTAACAGCATCATTCCACTTGCGTGGAAGATTGTTATATGGATACTCGCCATATAAGTCAATGTCAATAAAATGTCTTGGCCCTTCTTCCTTAATTGCATAACGCCTTTTATCAGGGTCAACTGCATGTTCTTCAATATAGGCTATGTTGGTTTTATAAAACAAAAGCATTTCCTGTGGCAACAGAAAAACTGCTGTGTAATTTATTTTTTTATGGCCAAAAAATCCCCAGCAAAATGCATTATAACACATACCGGTTAATATTGCCAATATAGTTAATCGTTTCATAAAACCTCACTTTTCTGTATCCTCCTGAACTGTTGTTACACCTCCGCTTAAAGCAAATTTCATTGTTTGAGCACTGCTTATAATTGTTATTGGTTTTACTTTTGACCTTGGAATTACATAAACATTTCCTGCAACAGAATAAGCCATTGGAATATAAACTGCTACATAATCTGAAAATCCAAATTCATCCATATTATCCTGAGTTATAAAACCCACTCTCCAAACATCTGTATCATCAACGTTTGCAAGCACATTTTGTGTGAATTTTTTCTTATCGCCCGCAAAAGCTTCAAAAAAATCGCGTGTGGTTCCGTAAATATGTTTAATACCGGGAGCTCTTTGAAAAAACCTGTCCATTAAACTTATTATTCTTCCGGTAATAAAAAATGAAGAAAAGTAACCAATGATAATAATGGTTCCAATAATAGCTAAAAAACCAAGGCCATAGTTCTGAACGTGAATTACACCGTTTTCGTCTTTGCTGCTGAAAATAGGTATCCAACTGTCAATAGTAGTTATGATCCAAAAAATTGCATATATAGTTATTGTAACAGGTGCAAGAATAAGGAGGCCCTGCAAAAAATAACGGAGAATGTTTTTATAGCCGCTCAATTTTTAAAAATTTTAATTAAAGGTAACAAAGCTATTTGGTTAAAGAAGGGTGATTTATGTGGTATAAATTAAAAAAAAATTTTCTGGAAACTTTGGTTGCAAAAAAAGTTTCCTTAGTTTTGCGTCCGCAATGAAAATAGTAGAAAACAAAAACCGCATTAGGGAGTCAGCGTCAAAACTGATACTTCAATATGGGATTATTTCAGTGAGCATGGATGATATTGCACGCCTGCTTGGCATGAGCAAAAAAACGTTGTACACCTTTTACAAAAGTAAAGATGAACTTGTTTTAGATGTTTTGGAAAATCTCATTGATAGAAATCAGGAATACTGCACTTTAGCTTCAATTAGCTCTAAAAATGCTGTTGAAGAATTATTTCAGTCACTTGAAATTCACGACCGTATTTTTCAGCCTCTCCATCCCTCACTGATTTTTGACCTTAAAAAGCATCATCAAAATGCTTACGGCTGTGTTGAATGCTTTAAAAACGAATTTTTAATTGAAAAAATTGAAGCTAATATTTTACGTGGGATTGAGGAAGGTTTATATAGGCCTGAAATAAATGTTGATATCACGGCCAGGCTTCGCCTGGAAAGCATTTTCCTTCCATTTTCAAATGAATATTTTCTTAGGAAATATACTATTAGAGAAGTTCAAAAGGAAATAATGGTTCACTTTTTATATGGACTTGCCACTGATAAAGGCCACAAGCTCATAAATAAATATTTAAAAAAAGATAAAGAAATTAAAAAATGAAATATTACTTAAATGTGCTTGCAA
Organism: Bacteroidota bacterium; assembly: GCA_018268175.1. Classification (GTDB taxonomy): domain Bacteria; phylum Bacteroidota; class Bacteroidia; order Chitinophagales; family Chitinophagaceae; genus Ferruginibacter. The sequence goes on from JAFDXB010000140.1 coordinate 15,309, forward strand.
TCTTTTGCCTGCCATTCATTTCAAAGGCACAAGTGCATAATTTTTCAGTTTCACAATCTGTTGATTATGCAATGAAAAATGCTACAGAAGTAAAGAACGCTCTTCTTGATATAAAAATTCAAAAACAAAAAAACAGAGAAATAACTTCGGCAGCATTGCCGCAATTAAATGGAAATATCACTATTTCACATAACCTTGATATTCCCGTTCAGTCTATACCGAATTTCATTTCGCCTGCCACATATCAGGTTCTTGTTCAGGAAGGAGTAAAAGACGGAAACGGCAATCCTATTGCATTTCCGGCCGAAGGCTTTGGAAATCTTGCTTTTCCTTTTGGTACTCCATGGACAGCTTCGGCGGGTGCCGATTTATCTCAGCTTCTATTTGATGGGCAGGTTTTTATCGGCCTGCAGGCCAGAAGTGCATCAATAAAATATATTACTGCTCAAAGCGAGGTTACAAAAGAACAAATAGCAGTGAATGTTCAGAAAATATATTTTCAACTGGTAGTTGCAAAACAACAAATGTCATCATTAACTGCAAATATTGATCGTGCAGAAAAATTATTAAATGATACCCGCGAAATTTATAATAACGGCTTTGCCGAAAGGTTGGATGTTGATAAGGTGAATGTGCAGTTGAATAATTTAATAACTGAAAAGCTAAAGCTTGAAAATCAAATTGCTTCAGGTAATGCAGGATTGAAATTTTTGATGAATATGCCTCAATCAGACACACTCAATTTAACCGACACCTTAACCGATGAAAATATTAAGGATGGTTTACTTGATGAAGCTTATGATTATAAAAACAGAAAGGAATTCCAAATGTTTGAGGCAGCAAAAAAACTTGGAAATTTTAATGTACGCCGATATAAACTAAGTTACCTGCCTACCGTTGCTTTTTTTGGAAACTACAGCAAAAGTGCCCAAAGGGAAGAGTTTGATTTTTTTAATAAAGGAACCTGGTTTACCGGATCAACTATTGGCTTGCAAATTAAGGTGCCGATTTTTGATGGATTTGGCAGGGCAGCCCGTGTAGCACAAGCTAAGCTGGAACTTGAAAAAATAAATAATCAATCAGATCAGTTAAAGGGTTCAATTGATAACGATGTAAAACAGGCAAGATTAAAAATAAAGACAGCCATCCTGACAATGGATAATCAAAAACGCAATATGCAATTGGCTGAAGAAGTTTACAATTCAACTGTATTAAAATATGAACAAGGCCTTGGCAGCAACCAGGAAATTTACAACGCTCAGGCTGAACTTAAAGTAGCGCAAAATAATTATTACAGTTCATTCTACGATGCTATAATAGCAAGGATAGATTATTTAAAAGCAACAGGAAAACTATAAAGCAATATAAAATGAGAATACTAAAAATGGCGTCTGTAGCTACTTTCGCCTTACTTACACTTAATTCTTGCACTAACAACGGCGGCGATTCGCTGGAAGCAAAAAAAAATAAACTTGAAAAATTAAGGTCGGAGAGAGATAAAACCGATATTGAAATAAAAAATCTTGAACAGGAAATTGCTCAGAAAGATACATCTGCCGCAGGCAATGAAGCAATAAAACTTGTTTCGGTAGAGCCTGTTAAAGTAGAAGATTTTAAACATTACATTGATCTTCAGGCAAAAGTGGATGCAGAGAATATTTCTTACATTTCGCCAAGGGGAATGGCAGGGCAGGTAAAGGCAATATATGTAAAACAAGGCCAAAAGGTAAACAAAGGGCAGTTGCTTTTAAAACTTGATGATGCTATAGTTTCGCAACAGGTAACCGCCGCCAGGCAACAGTTGCAAGGAATAAAAACCCAACTTAGCTATGCACAAAATATTTATGAAAGGCAAAAAAATCTGTGGAACAAAGGCATCGGCACAGAAGTTCAGTTGTTATCTGCAAAAACAAATGTTGAAAGCCTTGAAGACCAACTGCGTGCCGCAAACGAACAAGTAAAAGTTGCTGTTGCGCAAGCAAATACCTCTAATGTTTACAGCGATGTTTCAGGCGTGGCTGATATTGTTAATATTAAAGTAGGAGAAATATTTTCGGGTATGACTGCCGCCGGCCCTCAAATTAAAATTGTAAACAATTCAAATTTAAAAGTGGTTGCATCTGTTCCTGAAAATTATACTTCAAAAATAAAAGCAGGTGCCCCTGTTATTATAAATATTCCTGACCTTGACAAAACATTTAATTCAACAATTTCTTTTATCGGCCAATCTATTGATCCAAGTAAAAGAGGCTTTACAGCAGAAGCGAAAATTCCTTCAGGGCAATCGCTAAAACCTGACCAGTCTGCCGTTCTTAAAATAATGGATTACTCTGCGTCAAATGCTGTTATTATTCCGGTAAATATTGTTCAAAGTGATGAAACCGGAAAGTATGTTTTCGCAATGGAAACAATAAATGGAAAACAAGTTGCAAAAAAGAAACCTGTAAAACTCGGTGAAGTTTACGGCAATTCAGCCGAAATTCTTGAAGGGTTATCAGGAGGTGAAAAATTAATAACTGAAGGATATCAAAACCTGTATGATGGACAGGTAGTTTCAGACAAAGTGTAATAAAATTATTATGAATTTTTTCGAAAACGTAAAGACCAGGATAAAAGAATTTGGACCCACCAGTTGGGCAATTGATAACAGAACAGCGATTTATATTATCGCATTATTAATATCTGCTTTCGGATATTATAAATTTGTTACTCTTCCTAAAGAGCAGTTTCCGGATATTGTGGTGCCTACAATCAGCATTACAACAGTATATGCAGGTAACTCTCCCAAGGATATTGAAAACCTTGTTACACGCCCCATTGAAAAGCAATTGAAAGGTATAAGCGGCGCAAAGGTTAAAAAAATTACAAGTACTTCTCAGCAAGATTACAGCTTAATAATTGTGGAGTTTGACACAGATGTAAATACAGATGTTGCCAAACAAAAAGTAAAGGATGCAATTGATAAAGCTGAAACCGATTTGCCCAACGACCTTACTTCTCAACCAAATGCACAGGAATTTGCTTTCAGCGAAATGCCTATAATGTTTGTAAATGTTAGCGGCGATTTTGATGGTGCTAAACTTAAATATTTCGCCGATAAAATGCAGGACAGGTTTGAGGAATTACCGGAAATTACCCGTGCTGAAATTGTTGGTGCTCCTGAAAGAGAAATTCAGGTAAATGCCGATCCTTATAAAATGCAGGCTGCTCGTATTAGCTTCACTGATATTGAAAATGCAATTAAATATGAAAATCTTGATGTGTCAGGCGGCCAGGTTGAGGTTGGTTCTATGAAGAGAACTCTTAAGGTGAAAGGACAGTTTGAAAGTGCTAAAAACCTGAACGATATTATAGTGCGTTCTTCATCGCAGGGCGCTACCGTTTACCTTCGTGATATTGCTGAAATTAAAGATACTCTCAAAGAAAAAGATAGTTATGCCAGGCTTGACGGAAAGAATGTTGTGACATTGAATATTGTAAAAAGAGCAGGTGAAAATCTTATCAGCGTAGCTGAAAACATTAAAAGAATAACTGCTGAAATGCAGGCTAGTGAAGAACTCCCCCCAAACTTAAATGTAGTTATAACCGGAGATCAAAGTAAAGCAACAGCCACATCTTTCCGCGAACTTGTGAATACTATTATCATCGGATTTATTCTTGTGTTGGTGGTACTCATGTTTTTTATGGGTGTTACAAACGCCTTCTTTGTTGCATTAAGTGTACCTCTTAGTATTTTTGTTGCATTTATGTTTATGCCGGTGGCAGATGCAATAATCGGCACACCTGTTACTCTTAATTTTATTGTGTTGTTTGCATTGTTATTCGGGCTTGGAATAATTGTAGATGATGCAATAGTTGTAATTGAAAATACCCACAGAATTTACAACAACGGCAGGGTTCCTATTGTAAAAAGCGCAAAAGAAGCAGCCGGCGAAATTTTTATTCCTGTACTTGCCGGTACAGCTACAACTCTGGCTCCATTTTTCCCTCTTCTTTTTTGGAAAGGTATCATTGGTAAATTTATGATTTACCTACCGGTGATGCTTATACTTACATTAGCGGCCTCACTTGTTGTGGCATTTATCTTCAATCCGGTTTTTGCTGTAAGTTTCATGCGCCCAGAAGGCAAGGAGTTTGAAGAAAAGAAATCTCTTGTTTTTAAGAAATGGTGGTTCTGGACGGCAATATGTTTTGGTATTTTATTCCATCTTGCAGGTGTACATGGGTTTGCTAATTTCTTATTATTGCTTGCAATTCTTGCAGTTTTAAACCGGTACGTTTTCCGTGAAATTATTCATGTTTTTCAGAACAGGATACTTCCTAACTTAATGAATAAATATGAGCAGTTGTTAAGATGGATTTTGAAAGGGTACAGGCCTGTAGCGGCTTTGGTTTCACTGTTTGTTTTATTTCCGGTAGCAGTAGTATTGTTGATGGCTCGCGGAAATAAAGCAACTTTTTTTCCTAGCGGTGATCCTAATATTATTTATGTGTATTTAAAAATGCCTCCCGGAACGGATGTAAAAGCAACCGACAGCGTAATGCACATTCTTGAAAAACGCGTTTATAATGTTCTCGGAAAAGAAAAGCCCGGAGCTGAAAATAGTATTGTAGAGAGTGTAATTACAAACGTTGCAAGCGGCGCAGGTAAACCTGAAGATATTAACAGGAGTGTTCGTCCCAATCTTGGGAGAATTCAGATTTCATTTGTGGAATTTGAGAAAAGGCATGGCAAAACCACAGGGCAGTATCTCGACCAGCTTCGCAGGGAAATGAAAGGGTTGCCGGGAACTGAGATTGAAGTTGCTCAAGAACAAGGTGGCCCTCCAACAGATCCTCCGGTAAATATTGAAATATCAGGCGATGAATTTGAAGACATAGCCGAAGTTGCTAAAAACCTTTCTAATTTTTTAGACACTAATAAAGTGTATGGTGTTGAAAACCTTCGCATGGATGTTGATTTGCAAAGCCCTGAAATTACTATTAATGTTGACCGTGAAAAGGCAATGATGGAAGGCCTTACCACAGGCCAAATTGGTATGCAGATAAGAACTGCTGTTTTTGGAAAGGAAGTAAGCAAATTGAAGATAGGTGAGGATGAATATAAAATTCAATTACGGTTTAAAGATAATATCCGGAATAACATAACTGATATTTTAAACACCAATATCACGTTTATGGATATGAATACCTTTCAGGTGAAATCATTGCCCATAAGTGCGGTAGCCACGGTAGATTATACAAATTCTTCAGGTGCTATTTCACGTAAAAATGTAAAGCGCACTATTCAGTTACAAAGTAATGTTCTCGATCCTTCAATGACAGCAAAAGTTAATAAGGAACTTGCAGAAAAAATTCAAAGATTTAAATCTACATACCAAATTCCTGCGAATGTAACAATACGCCAAACCGGCCAAGGTGAACAGGAAGCTGAAACAACTTCGTTCCTTGGGTTTGCACTTGCTGTTGCTCTTGGCCTTATATTTTTGATACTTGTGTTACAGTTCAATTCATTAAGTAAACCATTTATCGTATTAACTGAAATTTTCTTCTCAATTATTGGAGTACTGCTCGGTTATGCTTTAACAGGAATGACGATATCAACAATAATGTTAGGCGTAGGTATTATCGGCCTTGCCGGAATAGTTATTAAGAATGGTATATTGTTGATAGAATTTACTGATGAATTAAGAGGCAGAGGAATGAGAACAAGAGAAGCTGCAATTCAGGCAGGAAAAATTCGTATTATACCTGTGATGCTTACAGCTATTGCCACAATTTTGGGATTGCTTCCTTTGGCAGTTGGGTTTAATATAGATTTTGCCGGGCTGTTCAATCATCTCAGTCCGAATATTTTCTTCGGCGGTGAAAGTGTTGTATTCTGGGGGCCGTTAAGCTGGACGATTATTTTCGGTTTGATATTCGCCTTCTTCCTTACTTTGGTAATGGTTCCAAGTATGTATATTATTTCAGAAAGGTTACGCCGGCCTATGGAAAAATTTTATGGAACACGTTATGTTGCACTCTTTGGATTTACAGGCCCTCTGTTTTTTATATTTCCGGGGATTATGTATTTGATAAAGAAACTAAAAGGCAAGAAAGTGTGGAACGGAAAATTAAAAGCATAAAAAAATTGCGGCTCAAAAGGCCGCAATTTTTTTTTAATTTCTACTTGATAATTTACTGAGTAATCTAAGAATTTCGATATACAACCAAACTATTGTAACCATAAGTCCGAATGCACCATACCATTCCATATATTTTGGTGCTCCCATTTCAGAGCCTTTATCAATCATGTCAAAATCTAAAATTAAATTAAGTGC
>JAFDXB010000141.1 GCA_018268175.1 Bacteroidota bacterium
CAACGGTTGGGCTTGCTGCAGTGCTGGCTTTCATAGCTTGTCCTGCCGAAACCACAGCCTAATTTATAATTTAAATGTTGAAGTTTAAAACAAATGTTGAATAGAATTCCGTCCGCTGGAACAGATGTACACTAAAGATATATAGACGAATTAAATTGCGTCCGCCAGCATTGCAGCAAGCCCTTGTTGGCTGCTGACCTTTTCTTGCTATTTTCCGAAGGCTATTTTTCCTGTATGGCAGATACCTTTATTGTCGCTAGCATATTATGGGGATGAACTTTTTTTATTGATTTTGTAAACATTAACCCTTCATTTGTCATAAATAACCATTTCCCGCTATAAGGAAAACCCCTTACTAAATTCTTAAAAACAGTTTTTTGCTCTGTACTTTCTGTTGTTATAATAATTTCAGGTCCATCATATATTTCATTCGATGCTACAGAAATAAACTCAATTCCAACATAAATCGTAGAGTCCAAATTTCTGTTCAAAATAATATTTTGATTTCTTAAATCAAATTCTAAATAATTTTTATAAGTTTCTCCATTTGGAATTACTAAATCGCGTTTTAAATATTCTTGTTCTGAGGGAAAACCATTACTGTCAACTCCAAGCAAATGTAATCGCACTGGATTGATATTCTTATATTTAGTTTTGCGAATAGCAATATTTACTCCCTCAAGCCGTACTTTTATCAGGTTTTCTGGAATATCTATTTTAGCAGCAAAGAAGATTTGATTTGGAAGGTTTGCTGAATAACTAAATGCTGTTTTTAAATTTTTTAATCCTAGGTCATATTCCTTAAAATTTCCAACAATAATATCTTCCAGTAATTGATACTTTTCTGATAATTTAATTATGCTTTTATTTTTGAATGAAATAATGGAAATAGTAGTATCAGAATAACCAACTGAACTAATATTAATTGAATCAATGTTAATATTAGAAATTTCAGCATACCCATCCTTGTCAGTTGACATATATTTTTCCGTACCTAAAATTTTTATTGATGCAAACGGAACAGGTTTTTCAGTGACTCTGTCCATTACTTTAAAAGATAAATTATTTTGAGAATTTGCCCAAAAAGGGAAAATGCATAAAATGTATATTCTAAAAATAGATTTCATTTTTTCATAGATTTTTCACAGGTTTGCAGCCAACGTTAAGGCATTGGCGATGTGGCGGTATTCTGTGTTCCTTCTGCCCGGTGCCGATGCTGATTAAAGATACAAAAGCTTATTGTTTATTCTGTTGCTCGGTGTTATTCGTCTGCCGAAACCAAAGCTGAATAGCGAACAAAAGTTGAGCATATATTCGTCTCCCGCCATATTGCCAATGCGATGTTAGCAGCATACCCTTCTTCGTCAACTATATTTCTTCATTTGTTCAAGACTTTTCGGTTCATTCGTTGTTATGTAATTCCCATCTTTGTCAGCCGTGTGAATTTTGTAAGGCTCTCTATTTTTATTCTGGTCAGAACGTGTTTCATAGAACAAATACATGTCGCCACGCAGAAATGTGTCCGCATATTTTAAAAGTTCTTTGTCGGCATTGGCAATACTATATTTCACTTTGTCACCATAAGGAAATTCAAACTCTTTAGCCTTGGCTTTTGGGTCTATTTTAGTTTTTAGACGCCATAATGCAACGGAATTCCAGTCCCATTCATAAAAATCTTCGCTGTCACCTTCACCAAGAATTATATTGTAGCAATAAGGATAGTCAGTTGGATAAGTTGTGCCACTAATTTTGATATATTGTTTGTCTTTGCGAAAAATAATTGTCGTGAAATGTTCTTCAATTTCTGTTCTATGTCTTATGAAACCAAACTTCTCCACGGTTGGGCTAATGATTTCTAAAACTGTGTCGGCAAATAAAATATGTTCAGGCGACGGCTTGCTTGTTTTTACCGTTTCGGTCTTTGATTTTTTTTCCCGCTTAAAAAAGTCCAAAAGTCCCATTACCGTTTGTTTGAAGTGTTGTCGTTTTAGGGTTGCTGCTAACGTCTTCGTATTAGCGAAGGTGGGGTTTTGGAATTCGTCTGTTTCATAATAGCACTGCCGCTAATTAGAATTACAATGCTGAATTTACCACTTCTGCCCCACTTTTGCTAATACGGTGTTACACGCTGTGGCTTTCAGACTCTTCTTATGGAGTTAATTAAATAAATTTCTTCACAATTAATTTTTTGTCATTACCAGCGAATGATTCAAGTCTTAAAAACTGTAAACTGTTTCACGTTCAATGTCAAAATTAAGCGACGGCAATAAATTATAATCCTTTATCTTCTTTTCGATATTCAATATTTGTCTTTTGATAATTTTCCACTGACGAAATAATTTATAACAATTCAATTCCGTTCTGCTTTATTTGTTTCATTTTGTGTCAACCGATTTGGTTTGAATAATATGTCCTATAATTTATGTGCAATAATTGTTAAACCTTTTGTCTTGAGATTTAGGCTTGCTATTTAGCACTTTTAAATATTCTATTCTTGCATACTAATTTTTGTCCCATGAAACAATATGATTCCTTTTTGAATTATTCTTACCGTAATATTTCTAGCAAAGTTTTAAAATGTCAACGCCATATTTTTAAACATCGTCATGAAGAAATAAACTGTTTAAATTAACGTCAGCGCAAATAATGTGAGTTCTATATTGTAAGATATTCCGAGTCTCGTAAAATAAATATTTCCAACAGCTATAAGTTTTCAAAGGTCTTTCTTGTAAAATGCATTGAATTGAAAAGAGGATTGTCTGCCATTGCGTGTAACG
>JAFDXB010000142.1 GCA_018268175.1 Bacteroidota bacterium
AATTCATCCTTTTGGGGTATTTATTTCTTTTCATGAATAACCAGATTAAAAAAATTATTTAAAAACAACAGTTCTACACCACATTGCTTTTCCAAATTTGTGTATAGTTAGTTCTAAAATTCAACTATCAAACTTTCGCAAGACATTTCATCAGGTTTTGGAATACCCATCAGCTGAAGAATTGTGGGAGCAACATTTCCTAAAATTCCGTCTTTCAATTTTTCAGCTCTATAATTATCAACTAAAAAAATAGGAACCACATTTTTTGTATGAGCTGTGTTAGGGCTGCCGTCTTCATTTATAATATAATCAGCGTTGCCATGATCAGCCGTAATAAGTAAAGCATAATCATGCTCCAGAGCAACTTTTACTATTTTTTCAACGCATTGATCAACTGTTTCCACTGCTTTTACCACGGCATTCCATACGCCTGTATGGCCCACCATATCTGCATTTGCAAAATTCAGGCATATAAAATCATATTTTTCGGAATTAATCTGATCAATAACTTTCTCAGTTACAATAAAAGCGCTCATTTCCGGCTGAAGATCATAGGTAGCTACTTTTGGAGAAGGAACCATTATCCTGTCTTCATTTTTAAATGGAATTTCTCTGCCGCCGCTAAAGAAGAAACTAACGTGGGGGTATTTTTCAGTTTCGGCAATTCTAAGTTGCCTTTTTCCTGTTTCTGAGATTACTTCTCCAAGGGTTTTATCCAAATTATCTGTCTGAAAAAAAGTGTGAACATTTTTAAATGACTGATCATACTCCGTCATCGTACAGTAATACAGTCTCAAACATTTCATTCCTGCATCCGTAAAATCATGTTGAGTTAATGCTTCGGTTATTTCACGGCATCTGTCTGTTCTAAAATTGAAACAAATAACTACATCATCATTTTCAATATTTCCATTTTTTGCTTTTGAATTTATAATTGGGGTTAAAAATTCATCTGTAATATTTTTATCGTAAAAAGCCTGAATTGTTTGGAGAACATTTTCAGTTTTAGTGCCAATTCCATTTACCATTGCATCGTAAGCAACTTTTACACGCTCCCAACGGCGGTCTCTGTCCATTGCGTAATACCTGCCTGTAATAGTTGAAATTTGCCCGGTAGTTTTTTCAGCATGTTCAATTACCTCTTTTATAAACCCAAAGCCACTTTTAGGGTCTGTATCCCTGCCATCAGTAAAGGCATGTACAAATACATCTTTTAAACCATTGTCATTGCAAATTGATAGCAAGGCTTTCAGATGATTTATGTGAGAATGAACTCCACCATCGCTAACTAAACCTAATAAGTGAAGTTTTTTATTGTTTTGTTTAGCGTGATTTAATGCTGCAATAAGAGCGGAATTTTTTGCAAGGCTGCCATTTTTAATTGCATTATTAATTCTTTGAAGTTCCTGATATACTATCCTTCCTGCTCCTAAATTAAGATGCCCCACCTCGCTGTTTCCCATCTGCCCTTCGGGCAAACCAACATCTTCACCGCAGGTGCGTAAAGTAGCATGTGGATATTTTTTATACAAAGTATTTATGAAAGGAGTTTTTGAATGTGCAATTGCATCGCCCTTACCACCGGAACCTATTCCCCAGCCGTCCATTATAATAAGTATAGCCTTTTTATTTTCCATGAGCGCAAAATTATAAATTAATAGCAACAAGAACTTATTACAATATTTTATAAGTTGGCACGTTTTTTAGTATATCACGCTGAACATTATACTATGAGAATCATTACATTATTATTTGTGGCATTATTTACCCTAACCTCTTTCACAATGGGGCAGGACGGAATTGATAATGTAGTAGTTGCATTTAAATCAGGTAGTGCAAACAAGGTTGCTTCTCATTTTGATTCAACAATAGAACTCACTCTTCTTCAAAAAAGTAATTCTTATAGTAAAAGCCAGGCTGAAATGATTTTAAAAGATTTTTTTGTTCTCAATTCAGTTAAGGATTTTTTGGTTATACACAAAGGAGAAAACTCAGGTTCTCAATATTGTATTGGAACTCTTGTAACTAAAAATGCTGATTACCGTACCACAATTTTTATGAAACACAAAGGTACTCAACAGCTAATTCAGGAAATACGCCTTGAACTTCGGTAAATTTTAAATTGACACTTAGTTTTGCAATATGAATGAAAAAATGTTGCATACGCTTGTAGTAAATGCTCTGCAGGAAGATATTGGTTCCGGCGACCATTCAACTTTGTGTTGTATAGGTGCTGAAGTAAAAGGGAAAGCAGTTCTCAAAATCAAACAAGATGGGATTCTCGCAGGTGTTGATGTTGCCCGATATATATTTAACTTACTTGATAATGAAGTTGTTTTCAATGAATTTATGAAAGATGGAAACGATATGAAATATGGCGACATTGCTTTTGAAGTGCATACACATGTTCAAACTATTTTAAAGGCTGAAAGGCTGGTTTTAAACATTATGCAGAGAATGAGCGGCATTGCAACTCTTACTCGTAAATATGTTGATGCAATAAAAAATTATAAAACCAAATTATTAGATACACGTAAAACAACTCCTAATTTCAGGCTTCTTGAAAAAGAAGCTGTTAAAATCGGGGGTGGCTTTAATCATCGTTTTGGATTGTACGATATGATAATGCTGAAAGATAATCATATAGATTTTTGTGGAGGAATTGAAAAGGCATTGAAAAAGGCATTTGATTATGCAAAACAATTTCCAGGGCTAAAAATTGAAATTGAAACAAGAAACTTAGATGATGTAAAAAAAGTTGTTGAAACTAAAATGGCAGACAGGATAATGTTTGATAATTTTACTCCTGCAGAAATTGTAATGGCAATGAAAATTGTAAATGGTTCTTTAGAAACAGAAGCCAGCGGCGGAATTAATTTGGAAAATATCACTGAATATGCAGCAACAGGTGTTGACTATATTTCAAGTGGCGCACTTATTCATCAGGCTAAAAGCCTGGATCTTAGCCTTAAAGCGGTAATAATTTAAAAATGGCAAAAACTAAATTTAAAGGGGGGCTTGCTTATTCAACAAATAAGGATCTTCTTCAAGATAATTATGAGGATGAATTAAACGTGATTGAATTAAAAGAACAAAGGCTTAAAATTGTTCTTGATACAAAACAAAGAGCCGGAAAAGTCGTTACTATTGTTGAAGGCTTTAAAGGAGCAGGAATTGAAGAATTGGGAAAGAAATTAAAACATCATTGTGGCACCGGCGGCGCTGTTAAAGATGGCCTAATCATAATTCAGGGAGATAACCGTGAGAAAATATTTCTGTTTCTGTTAAAGTTGGGATACTCAAACACACGAAAGTCTTGAAATTGATGTATTTTAGAAAAAATTCCAATTATGATATCACAAATTTCACTTGGAGTAAAAGTTAGTGTAGAAACATTTTTCCAACCCGAATATAGCAATCCTGTTGATTTTGTTTTCAGGTTTGCTTATCGTATCACAATTGAAAATAATAATGAATTTCCAATACGGCTTTTAAGAAGGCATTGGGTTATCTACGATAGTTTTGCTCAACTTTCTGAAATAGATGGAGAAGGGGTGGTTGGGGTACAACCGGTTATTGCCCCGGGCGAAACTTATCAATATATAAGTGGTTGTAATCTTGAAAGTGAAATCGGTAAAATGCACGGCTCTTATCAATTTGAAAATTTATTATCCAGAAAATTATTTGATGTTTCTATTCCCACATTTCAATTAATTGCTCCTTGCAAACTTAATTAAGGTTTGTAGCGAGCGGCATTATAAATTTTTTCCGCACTCGTTTGCATCAGCTCAGCAGGGCTGATATTTTTATTTTCAGAAACATATTTTTTTACAATCTGCCAACCGGCAAATGATCCTATATTTCCGGGCGCCGCTTCTCCTAATTCAATAGTACGGGGGCTTTCGCCGATATAGTTTTTTACAATATTTATATCCTTTACCTGAAGTAAATTATTTTGAGTAAAAAGAGACCATATTACTTTTTCATGCCCATAACTTTCTTTTAACTGGCTTTCAGTGTATCCTATTAAATTATATTCTTTTGCATAGGGAACAAATTTTTGCAATAAATATAATTTTTTACCTTCTTCAACCATTTGCACTATCAGGCTTTGGTCTTCGTAAGATTGAGGATACATGTCAGAGATAATATTTTTCATTGCATTAATCGGAATAAATTCCGGAGTAAATCTTCGTGAAATATATTCCGGATAAGTTTCATTCAGAAATGATGATTTATAAAGAGAAAAATTACTTCCGAGATGATGGTGTAATCCAACAATAATTTCATTCTGTCCCAGAATATCTCCATATCCGTCAAGCGGCCCAATATAGGTTATAATTTTTTCAGGAGTGTGATATTCAGGGAAATAATACTTTACATACTTCAGTGATTTTGCTACTTGTTCAGAATATTCTGAAAAATTTTTAAATATTTTTTCGGATGAATCGAAAAGCGGATGATATACTTTTTTAAATTGTAAAACGTATTGGTTTGCTGTATCAGCGTTCCATGCAGGATCTGCATTTAAAATTTTGAACAAGAAAATATTTGCGAAAGTTGGATATTTTTTTTGAAGATTTTGAATTTCTGCTTCTGCTTTAGTTGTATCTATATTAAAAAAATCTTCTTCAAATCTTTCTACATTCAACTTAATTTTTATTTTAGATACATCAGGAGTAGCAGGATTATTGCATGCAAAGAGCGAAGCAATAATAAAAAACAAAAAAAACAAACGCATAAAAAGATAATTTTACTTAGTTCAACTGTTTAAAATGAAAATTTCATTAGCTCAACAAAATTACCATATTGGCAACTTTAAATATAATATTTCAAAAATCACAAAGGCAATAGAAGCCGCAAAAAACGAAAGTGCAGACCTTGTTGTATTTAGTGAACTTGCAATTTGTGGTTACATTCCTGAAGATATATTGTTTTACGACAGCTTTTTAATGAAGTGCCGCGAAAGCCTTGCGGAGATAGCATCTCAAACGTTAGGAATTGCAATTATTATTGGTTGTCCGGCAGAAAATACTGAAACGAAAGGGAAAAAAATATTTAATGCTGCTTATTTCATCGAAAACGGTGAAATAAAATATACAATAAAAAAAACCTGCCTTCCATCTTATGATATATTTGATGAATGCAGGTATTTTGAACCATCGTCTTCATGGGAGGTTGTAGAATTTAAAGGAAAAAAAATTGCTGTTACTATTTGTGAAGACATCTGGAATTTGGGGCCAGAAAATTTGTATCCTGTTACGCCAATGGATAAGTTGAAAAAATTTAATCCTGATTTTATGGTCAATTTATCCGCATCTCCATTTGATTATTCAAAAATGGAAGCAAGGGAAAAAATTCTGGAAGAAAATGTAATGACTTATAATATTCCACTGTTTTATTGTAATACAGTTGGTGCTCAAACAGGTTTAGTATTTGATGGTAATTCATGTGTTTTCGGAAGGAATGGTGCTATTATAGATAAACTAAATTGTTTTGAGGACGATCAGAAATTTTATAATCTTGAACAGGTTTTAAATCATCACAGAGAGGGGCTTCCGCCATGCGAACCTGATTCAGCAGTATATAAAAAAGATAAAAATATATCTCAGGTTTATGATGCTCTTAAATTGGGGATATCAGATTATTTTAAAAAGATGAATTTTAAGAAGGCAATTCTTGGCAGTAGCGGCGGACTTGATAGTGCAGTAACGCTTGCAATTGCGTGCGATGCACTTGGTAGCGAAAATGTTACCGCAGTTTTACTTCCCACACAATATTCTTCAAATCATTCGGTTGAAGATGCAGAAAACCTTAGCAAAAATTTGAATAATCCATATCATATTATTCCGGTTAATTCGGTTTATAATGCTTATTTGGAATTGTTATCACCTGTTTTTAAAAATATGCCTTTTGATGTTACAGAAGAAAATCTGCAAAGTAGAAGCAGAGGCGCAATTCTTATGGCCATTGCAAATAAATTTGGATATATTTTATTGAATACATCAAACAAAAGTGAAATTGCAACGGGCTATGGTACTTTGTATGGCGACATGACTGGAGGCCTTTCGGTTCTGGGTGACTGTTATAAAACTCAGGTATATGAAATAGCATCTTTCATTAATAGAAATAAAGAAATTATTCCTTCACATATTATTGTAAAGCCTCCAAGTGCAGAACTGCGGCCGGGCCAGAAGGATAGCGACAGCTTACCTGATTACAATATTCTGGATAACATTTTGTATCAGTATATTGACAAATCACACAATGCAGAAACAATAGTATCAAACGGATTTGATGAAACCCTTGTAAACAGGGTAATTAAAATGGTAGATAAGAATGAGTACAAGAGAGCACAATTTTGCCCGATAATTCGTGTTTCCTCAAAAGTTTTTGGAAAAGGAAGAAGAATTCCTGTAGTTGCTGAAATATAAGGTTGAAAATCAGCTTTAAAAACTTATATTTGGGGAAACCTTAATGCCATGGAAAAGTTTCAAAATGCTGCTGTAGTATGGTTCGTACTCGGTTTTGTGTTTTTTATTTTAGAATTTCTTTTGCCCGGTTTTATTTTATTCTTTTTTGCAGTTGGTGCCTGGGTGGTGGCAATAGCAAGCCTTGTATTTGATATTTCTTTAAATACACAGTTACTGCTGTTTGTTATAACTTCAGTATTGTCAATTATCGCTTTGCGGAAGTGGGTGAAAAATATAATGATGGGAAGGAAATCAAATAGTGAAATTGAAGATGAAATATTAGGACGAACCGGCAAGGCAGAAACTTATATTGGCCCCGGAAATGATGGCCGAATAGAATTCAAAGGAACTTCATGGACAGCCAGATCCAATGAATCAATACAACCCGGCGAAATTGTTTCAATAGTAGGAAACGAAAGCATATTATTAATAGTTAAACCCCTTAAAAACTCAGCATGACAACGTCAACAGTTATTTTAATAATTCTCATTTTCTTTTTACTTATTGCTTTTTTATCAACATTTAAAGTTGTTCCTCAACGGTCAGTTTATATAGTTGAAAGGCTTGGTAAATACAACAGAACTCTTGATGCAGGGTTTCATATCTTGATTCCTTTTATTGATAAAATAGCTTACAAGCAAAATTTAAAAGAACAAGCAATTGATGTTGCTTCGCAGATTTGTATTACAAAAGATAACATTGCTGTTGAAGTGGATGGAATCCTTTACCTGCAAGTTGTTGATCCTCAAAAAGCATCTTATGGAATTGATAATTACCGCTTTGCTGTTATTCAAATTTCTCAAACAACAATGAGGAGTATCATTGGTAAAATGGAACTTGATAAAACATTTGAAGAAAGAGAAACGGTGAATTCAAGTATTGTTGATGCCGTAGATAAAGCCAGTGGGCCCTGGGGAATTAAAGTTTCCAGATATGAAGTTAAAAACATCTCTCCTCCACAAAGTATTAGGGATGCAATGGAAAAGCAAATGAGAGCTGAAAGAGAAAAACGAGCTCTTATTGCAGAATCGGAGGGTGACAAACAAGCGAAAATTAACAGAGCAGAAGGTGATAAACAAGAGGCAATCGCAAAATCGGAAGGTGAAAAACAAAGGAGGATAAATGAAGCTGCGGGCCGTGCCTCTGAAATTGAAATGGTTGCAGCAGCAACTGCAAAAGGTATCAGGGAAATTGCAGTTTCAATAAATGAAGAAGGTGGAATGAATGCAGTAAATCTTCGAATTGCTGAACAGTACCTTACTGAATTCGGAAAACTTGCTAAAACTAATAATACAATGATAGTTCCTGCAGACTTGTCTGATATTGCAGGAGTAATTACAAGCATTACTTCAGTTCTTGAAAAGTCAAAGCTTGAAAATATGGCAATTCTGAAAAGATAATTTACCGGCCGCTTTTTTGAGCGGCTTTTTTTATCAAAAACGTTAAACTTATTTTCAAAACGTTGATGGTAAAATTTTTGCAGAATAAATACTTATTTTGAAAAAAAAGTTATTCAATGTCGCAAACTGCAGATGAAATTAGTTTACTTAATGAAAAAATAAATTATTCCTCGGGATTTGTTTCAAATATTTATAATGAAATAAGCAAAGTTATTGTAGGCCAGCAAACCATGGTTGAAAGGTTGCTTATTGGCCTTCTCAGTAATGGCCATGTTCTGTTGGAAGGTGTGCCGGGATTAGCTAAAACTCTTTCAATAAAATCGCTTGCGCAAAGTGTTCACGGGCAATTCAGCAGAATTCAATTTACTCCCGACTTGTTGCCGGCAGATGTAATTGGTACCATGATTTACAATCAGGCAAAGAATGAATTTTATGTTAGAAAAGGACCGGTGTTTTCAAATTTTATTCTCGCAGATGAAATTAACAGAGCTCCTGCAAAAGTGCAGAGTGCTTTGCTTGAAGCAATGCAGGAAAGGCAGGTTACTATTGGTGAAACTACATATAAACTTCCCGAACCATTTTTAGTTCTTGCAACGCAAAACCCAATTGAACAGGAAGGTACATATCCATTGCCGGAAGCTCAGGTTGACAGATTTATGTTAAAAGTGATTGTTGGTTATCCAACCAAGGTTGAAGAACAAATGATTCTTCGGCAAAATACCGGAAGCGTAACAGTTGAAAATGTAAATGCAGTTGCTTCGCAATCAGAAATTCTTTCTGCTAAAAATCTTGTGAAACAAATTTATATTGATGAAAAGATTGAAGATTATATTTTAGATATTGTTTTTGCAACGCGTTACCCTGAAAAATATAATCTTCAAAAACTGAAATCGTTAATAGGATTTGGTGCATCGCCTCGTGCAACCATTAACATCGCCGCAGGCGCAAAAGCAAATGCATTTTTAAATAAAAGAGGTTATGTTATTCCTGAAGATGTCAGGAACATTTGTATGGATGTTCTGCGCCACAGAATAGGACTAACTTATGAAGCAGAAGCCGAAAATGTAAATGTTGAGATGATTATCTCTGAAATTTTAAAAACTGTAAATGTTCCATAATGCTTTCGAAGGAAGAAATTATAAAAAGAGTTCGGGAGCTTGAAATTAAAAGCAAAAAAATTACTGCTGATCTTTTCACAGGTGAATATCATTCTGCCTTTAAAGGCAAAGGAATGCATTTCCGTGAGGTAAGAGATTACAGTGCAGGCGATGATGTGCGGTTTATTGACTGGAATGTGAGTGCACGTTTTAATCATACATACACAAAAGTTTTTGAAGAAGAAAGAGAATTAACAGTAATGTTGCTGGTTGATGTTAGCAGCAGTAATATTTTTGGATCGGCAGCCGGAAATAAGGCAGAACTAATAGAACAAGTAGCTGCCCTTCTCGCTTTCAGCGCGATAAATAACAACGATAAGGTTGGTGCAATATTTTTTAGTGATACAGTAAAACTTTACGTCCCTCCAAAAAAAGGCAGAACCAATGCATTATATATTGTGCGGCAACTTATTGGTTACGAAGATGCAGATGAAAGGAAAGGAACAAATATCAATGAAGCTATAAAATATTTTAACCGCAACATCAAACAAAAAAGTATAGCTTTTATTTTGAGCGATTTTATTGATACAGGTTATGAAAATGATTTGAAAATAATTGGTAAAAAACATGATGTTGTTGGAATCAGGGTTTATGATAAGTTTGAAAAAGAATTGCCTGATGCGGGATTGATATATTTTTCTGATTCGGAAACAAAAGACGAAATGTTAGTTGATACTGCAAATCCTGTTGTAAGGTTTAATTATAAAAAACAATTTTCAGAACATTCTGATACCATAAAGAATAACTTTAGGAAGGCGGGCTCTGATGTGCTGCACATGAGTACAGACGATGACCCTGTGAAAATATTACAACAATTTTTTTTAAGGAGGAATTAGAATGTTTAAGTTTCTCATCATCATATTTTTTAGCTCAACTGCAGCTATAACAAATGCACAACAGGTTTCAATACTTCTTGACAGGGCTGATATATTAATTGGGCAGCCAATTAATATGGCTGTGAAAATTCCTTTAAATGCTTCTGATGAAAATGTGAAGTTTTTTGTGCCTGATTCTATTTTACATTTTGATGTTATTTCAACTTCTGCACTAAAACATAGTAACGGTAGCGTTCATAAGGAATTTATAATTACAAGTTTTGATTCAGGAAGTTTTACTTTTCCTTCCTTTAAAGTTGTTGTAAATAATCAGGAACTATACACACCACCGGTTTTAATAAATATTGGATATTCAAAAGAAGATGGGCCGGGATTAAAAGATATAAAACCTCCGCGGCATGTAAGGCCACAAAATTATTTATGGCTCAAAATTTTAGCCGCACTTTTTTCTTTATTGTTGATTTACTTATTGCTGAAAAAATTATTCAAGAAAAAAAATCAAGTGAAGGATTCATCTGATTTCTACTCAGACATAAAAATTAAATTGGAAAAATTAAAATTGCTTACAAACGAACCTAAGCAATTTCATCTCAAACTTTCGGAAGTTTTAAGAAAGTATCTGGAGGGTGAATTTAAAGAAGGAATGATGATGAAAACTTCCGGTGAAGTTTTGAATTATCTTAACTCCAAAAATTTTTCGAAAGGAGATGTTCTAAAATTGGAATATGCACTCAGGGCCGGCGATGCGGTGAAATATGCAGGCTATGAAACTTCAAATGAAAAAAATATCGGGTATTTAAAAACAGTTGAGGATTTTATTGTATCAACTCATGAACAATATGAAAAGCAGAAATTGTGATTTTTGAATATTTTAAAAATATAACTTTTACTGAACCATACTATTTTGGTTTATTGCTGCTTTTACCGGTATTGATTTTTTATCATTTAAGGAAATCAAAAAAAGCAAGTTTAAAAATCTCAACTTTAAAAGGAAAGGAACTTTCATCTCTTAAAACATCTTTTTACCGTCTGCCATTTTGGTTATTAATTCTTAGTTTGGTTTGTATGATAATTGCTTTGGCAAGGCCCCAGGTAATAAGTGAAAAGAAAAGAACAGAAGGCGAGGGGATAGAAATAGTTTTGTGTATTGATGTGAGTGGAAGTATGACTGCAAAAGATTTTGTTCCCAATCGTTTGGAAGCTGCCAAAGCCGTTGCTGCAGATTTTGTTCGTAGCCGGCCTACAGATAAAATCGGAGTTGTAGTTTTTGCCGGAGAAAGTTTTACTTTATGCCCTGTTACCACCGATCATGCTGTTGTAATATCGGCAATCATGGGCATTCGGAATGGTTTGCTTGAAGATGGAACAGCTATCGGCTCCGGTTTAAGCACAAGTGTTGACAGGTTGCGCAGTGGGAATTCTAAATCGAAAGTTATTTTATTACTTACCGATGGTATAAATAACGGAGGATTGATAGACCCCATTACCGCCAAAGAAATTGCAAAAACTTATGGTATTAAAGTTTACACAATTGGTGTTGGTTCAAATGGATTTGCCGAAACGCCTGTTAACACAGGAAATGGAATAGTGATGCAATCTGAAAAAGTGAATATTGATGAAAAACTTTTAACCGAAATTGCAAATGAAACCGGTGGCCGTTACTTCCGGGCAACCGATAATAAAGATTTAAATAATATTTATCTTGAAATAGATAAACTCGAAAAAAATAAAATGGAAATAATTACTACAGTAAATCATTCGGAGAAATTTTTTCCGGCAGTTATTTTCGCAATAGCATTTTTATTTTCTTCTATTATTTTACGATATACTGTATTTATTAAATTTCCATAAATGAAGGGGCGAATTTATAAATCAACCGGCAACTGGTACAGAATTAAATCTGAAGACGGAAATTTTATAAATGCCCGTTTAAAAGGAAAATTTAAAATTGATGATATAACTTCTTCAAACCCGATTGCTGTTGGAGATTACGTTGAATATTCCGCCAATGATGGCGCTGAAAATATTGTTATCACAGAAATACTTAAGCGTGAAAATTATATCAACAGAATTTCACCTGCTAACAGAAACCAGCATCACATTATTGCCTCAAATCTTGATCAGTCATTATTATTTGCTTCATTCCGGGAACCTAAAACATCATTAGGTTTTATAGATAGGTTTCTTGTAACTGCAGAAGCTTATCATGTGCCGGCAATAATTGTTTTTAATAAAGTTGATCTTTATAAAGAAAAGGAATTGGCAAAATTGGAAATGGCGGAAGAATTATACTCTGAGATAGGATACCGGGTTTTGCGAATGAGTATTAAATCAGGAGAGGGCTTGGCAGAAGTTTCGGAATTGCTGAAGAATAAAACTACTTTGCTTACCGGCCATTCAGGTGTAGGCAAATCGTCGTTTATAAATTATATTTTACCTGATATAAATTTAAAAACCAAAGAAGTAAGTAATTGGAGTGGCAAAGGTTTGCATACCACCACCTTTGCAGAAATGTACGATCTTCCGGCAGGAGGTTCAATAATAGATACTCCCGGCATAAGAGAACTCGGTCTTGCCGACATTGCCGCAGGGGAAGTTTCTCATTATTACCCTGAAATGCGGGAGTTGATACATTTTTGCCGTTTCAATAACTGCATTCATACTGATGAACTCGATTGCGCAGTTAAAGATGCAGTAGCCACAGGAAAAATTCATGAGGAGCGTTACATCAATTACCTGAAAATTTTGGAATCAATGAATAAGCAGGTGTGACGTTATTGCCTTTAGCACCGGAAATTAAAAAGCGTGCTTACGCAGAAAGTTTGCAACTTCCATAACGGCACAATTTTCATTTTGGCTTCGAGCTAATTGAGGCATTATGCTAACACCGTTGAAAATATTGTAGTGAAGTGTAAGAAGCTGGTCTTTGTATTTAAAATCCCAATCGAGAGATTCGGCATCATCAATCTGATTCATGAATTGAATCTTCAGATGCTCGGTTAAAGTGTCTGCAATAGCATAAAACTTTTTAATTCCACAATTGTCATCAATTACGGCTTCTGTGCCTCCGTTGTTGGCGTTAAGGTTGTAAAACATAGGTTTGGGTTTTAAGGGGTGGATAAAGTGTTTTAGTTAATATGTCCAGGCTTTTCCGCCTTTATATTTTGCTTTTTTACTCGCTTTTGTTGCCTTAGGGTCGCCGGCTGCAATCTTCTCTGCGCCTACGTTTCTGCCATTGGTTTTACATCCTAATTTTTCCTTTCCGCCAAACAGCCCTTTTGAACAGCTCATCAAAAAAAATGCAGCAAATACAGCTATGATTAATTTTTTCATTCTTTAAAAATACTGTTTTAAAATTAATCTTCTTTAAACCATGAACTATACATCACATAATTATTTGCAATTCTTTCAATTTCACCGCTTACATGTTCAGCACTTACATTTTTTATCTTCTTCGCAGGAACCCCTGCATATATGCTATTAGGCTCTACAATTGTATTTTCAAGTATTATAGCACCTGCCGCAATAATTGAATTGCTGCCGATTTTTGCATTATCCATGATAATAGCTCCCATTCCCACCAAAACATTCTCCTCTATAACGCATCCATGTACTATTGCATTGTGTCCAACACTAACATTATTTTTTATAATAGTCTTTGATTTCAAATAAGTGCAGTGAATTACTGCCCCATCTTGTATGTTTACCTTATTGCCAAGCCTGATGCTGTTTACATCTCCACGCACAACGGCATTAAACCAAATACTGCAATTGTCGCCCATTTCAACATCTCCTATAATAGTTGCATTTTCTGCAAAATAACAGTTCTCTCCAAATGAAGGCTTGTGCCCTCGCACTTCTTTTATTAATGCCATACTTCTTAATTTTATATGAAGATAAATTTTTAGCAGATGACACAACGTTCATTTTTTTTGCAACATGTGGGGCAAACTTCTGATAATCCTTTAGCATTAAATATAGTTAAAGCTTCGGGTGCAAAAATGTGGGATGATACCGGGAAGGAATTCATTGATTTAATTGCAGGCATAAGTGTTTGCAATATCGGACATCGTCATCCAAAGGTTGTAGAAGCAATAAAAAAGCAATGCGAAGATTATTTGCACATTATGGTTTATGGCGAACTTGTTGAAAACCCTCAAGTTAATTATGCAAAACTGCTTACGTCAAAATTGCCTGCTAATTTAAATTCTGTGTTTTATACCGCAAGCGGAAGTGAAGCAACTGAAGGAGCCATGAAACTTGCAAAACGCTATACAGGCAGAAGCAAAATCATTTCGTTTAAAAATTCATATCACGGAAGCACCCAAGGCTCTTTAAGTATTATGGGAAGTGAATTCTGGAAACAACAGTATCGCCCATTGCTTCCTGATGTAATGCAGATAAAATATAACAGTTTTGAAGATCTCAATTTTATTGATGAAAATACAGCGGCAGTTTTTGCAGAAACAATTCAGGCGGAAGCCGGAGTTAATGTGCCGCAACAAGAATGGATTTCTGCATTAAGAGAAAAATGCAATCAAACTAAAGCGCTTTTGGTTCTTGATGAAATACAATGCGGATTTGGGCGCAACGGCACCTTATGGGCCTTTGAACAATTTAATATTGTTCCGGATATTCTTTTACTTGGTAAAGCTCTTGGCGGCGGAATGCCTTTAGGTGCTTTTATTTCAGATAAAAAAATAATGGATTGTCTTTCTGTGAATCCTGTATTAGGCCATATTAATACTTTTGGCGGCCACCCTGTTAGCTGTGCGGCCGGTTTAGCGGCACTGAATGTTCTCCTTGAAGATGATATCCTTCCTCACATATTTTACAAAGAACAATTATTTAAAGAAAATCTTCAACATGTGAAAATTAAAAGGATTTCTTCAAGAGGTTTAATGATGGCAATTTGGTTCGAAGATTTTAAAACAAATAAAACCATCATTGACAAAGTAATAGAAAGAGGAGTATTTACCGACTGGTTTTTATTTGCTGCGGAAGCCTTTAGAATTGTACCTCCGTTAAATATAACAGAGCAGGAAATTGTTACCGCCTGCTACGTTATTAAAGAAGTGCTAAACGAAATTTAAAAGTCTAATCCTAAAGCAAGATACAATACAGGCTTGCCTTTAAAGAA
>JAFDXB010000143.1 GCA_018268175.1 Bacteroidota bacterium
ACACTTAATAAAGATACTTCTAACAGTGAACTTGAAGCTGTTCAGCACATTTATAAACAACTTCGCGGCGCCGACGCACCGGATGATGAAACTGCAAGAGGTATTATTGATAAATTATTTTTCTCTGATAAAAGATATGACCTTGGTGAAGTTGGTCGTTACAAAATCAATCGCAGATTAGGTCTTAACTATCCGTTAGAGAAAAAAGTCCTTACTAAAGAAGATATAATTGAGATCATTAAATACCTCGTTCTTCTTACCAACGGTAAAAGTGAAGTTGATGATATTGACCATTTAAGCAACCGTAGGGTAAGAACCGTTGGAGAACAGCTTTATGCTCAGTTTGGTGTTGGCCTTGCACGTATGGCAAGAACAATACGTGAAAGAATGAACGTGAGAGATAATGAAGTATTCACTCCCGTGGACCTTATTAACGCAAGAACACTTTCTTCTGTTATTAACTCTTTCTTTGGAACGAGCCAGCTTTCTCAATTTCTCGATCAAACAAATCCACTTAGTGAAATAACTCACAAACGCCGGATTTCTGCTCTCGGGCCCGGAGGTTTAAGCCGTGAACGTGCAGGGTTTGAAGTTCGTGACGTACACTATTCTCACTATGGACGTTTATGCACAATTGAAACTCCGGAAGGTCCGAATATTGGGCTTATTTCTACTCTTTGCGTGCATGCTGCAATAAACGATATGGGCTTTATTGAAACCCCATACCGAAAAGTTGAAGAGGGTAAAGTTGATATGAAAAAAATCACTTTCCTTAGCGCTGAAGAAGAAGATACAGCTAAAATTGCACAAGCTAATATTGACCTCGACGAAAACGGAAACTTTACTGAAGATATGGTAAGATCTCGCCAAACCGGCGATTTCCCTATTCTTCCGAAAACAGAAGTGGAATATATGGATGTGGCGCCAAACCAGATTGTTGGATTGAGTGCTTCATTAATTCCGTTCCTTGAACACGATGATGCTAACCGTGCGCTGATGGGTTCAAACATGCAACGCCAGGCAGTGCCACTTATCAGGCCGCAGGCTCCAATTGTTGGTACCGGCCTTGAAGCAAAAGCAGCTCGTGATGCACGTATCCAGGTTCACGCTGAAGGCGATGGTGTTGTTGAATTTGTTGATGCTAACGAAATTCACGTAAGATACAAACGCAGCGAAACTCAACAGCTTGTTAGCTTTGAAGATGATCTTAAAGTTTATAAACTTACCAAATTCGTTCGTACCAACCAGGAAACATGTATCAACCTTCGTCCGGCAGTTATAAAAGGACAAAAAGTTACTAAAGGCGATTTCCTTACAGAAGGTTATGCAACAAAAGATGGTGAACTTGCTTTGGGTAGAAACTTAAAAGTTGCGTTCATGCCATGGAAAGGTTACAACTTCGAGGATGCTATCGTTATTTCTGAAAAGGTTGTAAAAGAAGATCTGTTCACTTCTATTCATATCAGTGAATTTGAAACTGAAGTAAGAGATACAAAACTTGGAGAAGAAGAACTTACTCCGGATATTCCGAACGTAAGTGAGGAAGCAACCAAAGATCTTGATCAGAATGGCATAATAAGAATCGGCGCGTCAATAAAAGAAGGTGATATAATTATCGGAAAAATTACACCTAAAGGTGAAAGTGATCCAACACCTGAAGAAAAACTTTTGCGTGCCATCTTCGGCGATAAAGCCGGTGATGCTAAAGATGCTTCTTTAAAAGCTCCAAGCGGAACTGAGGGTGTTGTTATCAATAAAAAACTTTTCCAGAGAGCTAAAAAAGATAAGAACGCGAAAGTTCGTGAAAAAGCTCAGCTTGAAAAGATTGAAAAAACTCACGAAAACAATGAGCAGGAACTTATGAATATGCTGCAAAGCAAACTTCAGGTTCTTCTTAAAGACAAAACAAGCCAGGGCGTAACTAACACCTTCGGTGAAGTATTGATTGGAAAGGGAGCAAAATTCAATGCTAAGAATCTTGCAAACATTGATTTCGTGAATGTGAATCCTCTTGGATGGAGCGGTGATGCAAAAACTGATGACCTAATTAATACTTTGCTTCACAACTACAACATCAAATTCAACGAAGAACTTGGTAGATATAAGAGAGAGAAGTTCAACATTTCTATTGGAGATGAACTTCCTGCAGGTGTTTTAAAACTTGCAAAAGTTTACATGGCTGTTAAACGCAAACTTAAAGTTGGTGATAAAATGGCCGGTCGTCACGGAAATAAAGGTATTGTTGCACGTATTGTACGGGCTGAGGATATGCCTTTCCTTGAAGACGGAACTCCGGTAGATATTATTCTTAATCCACTTGGTGTACCAAGCCGTATGAACCTTGGCCAGATATACGAAACAGCTCTTGGCTGGGCAGGTGAAAAATTGGGAGTTAATTTCGCTACTCCGATTTTTGATGGAGCTTCTGTTGAAGAAATTGCATCAAATATTGAAAAGGCGGGCCTTCCAAAATTTGGCCATACTTATTTATACGATGGTGAAACAGGTGAGCGTTTTGACCAGAAGGCAACAGTTGGTGTTATTTACATGATAAAACTTCACCACATGGTTGATGATAAGATGCATGCTCGTTCTATCGGGCCATACAGCTTAATCACCCAACAACCTCTTGGTGGTAAGGCACAATTTGGAGGACAGCGTTTTGGTGAAATGGAAGTTTGGGCACTTGAAGCTTATGGCGCATCTAACATCCTGCAGGAATTACTTACTCTTAAATCAGATGATATCATAGGTAGAGCAAAAACTTATGAGGCAATCGTGAAAGGAGATAACATTCCACGTCCGGGAATTCCTGAATCGTTTAATGTACTTGTACATGAATTGAGAGGATTAGGTTTAGACCTTCAATTTGATTAATAAAATATGTGTGGTTAAAGCCACTTCAAATTTAAAATTTTGCCTCCGGTAACGCGGAGGCTCAAAGCAAAAGCTAAAAAATATATGGCAACCAAAAAGGAAAATCGTCCGAAAGCAAATTTCTCGCAAATTACTATCGGACTTGCATCTCCGGACAGCATTCTGGAAAAAAGCTCCGGTGAGGTTCTAAAGCCTGAAACAATCAACTATCGTACTTACAAGCCTGAAAGAGATGGTTTGTTCTGCGAAAGGATTTTCGGGCCGGTTAAAGATTATGAATGTGCTTGCGGAAAGTACAAAAGAATCAGGTACAAAAATATTGTGTGCGACAGATGTGGTGTTGAAGTAACTGAAAAGAAAGTGAGAAGGGAAAGAATGGGGCACATTAAACTTGTTGTTCCTGTTGTTCACATCTGGTATTTTAAATCTCTTCCAAACAAAATCGGTTACTTACTTGGAATGAGTTCTAAAAAACTTGAAACCATCATTTATTACGAAAGATTTGTTGTTATTCAGCCCGGCTTAAGAGCCGATAAAGGGCAGAATTACGGCGACCTTCTTACTGAAGAGGAGTACCTTGATATTCTTGACGCTTTGCCGAAAGAAAACCAAATGCTGCCTGATGAAGATCCTGAAAAATTCATCGCCAAAATGGGCGCAGAAGCTGTTCATGCTATGCTTGAACGCCTTAACCTAGATCAACTAAGTTTTGATCTTCGTAATTCTGCCGCTAACGAAACTTCGCAACAAAGAAAAGCAGATGCATTAAAGCGTTTGAGCGTTGTTGAAAGTTTTCGCGATTCGCAAACAAGAATTGATAACAGACCTGAATGGATGGTTATGCAATTCATTCCGGTTATACCGCCGGAACTAAGGCCTCTTGTGCCTTTAGATGGTGGCCGCTTTGCTTCATCGGATCTTAATGATCTTTACCGCAGGGTAATTATCAGAAACAACCGTTTAAAAAGGCTTCTTGAAATTAAAGCTCCTGAAGTTATCCTTCGTAATGAAAAAAGGATGTTGCAGGAAGCTATTGACTCACTTTTTGATAATAGCCGTAAATCTAACGCCGTTAAGGCGGAAGGCGGACGTGCTCTTAAATCTTTAAGTGATGTACTTAAAGGTAAGCAAGGACGTTTCCGTCAAAACCTTTTGGGTAAGCGTGTTGATTATTCAGGTAGATCTGTAATTGTGGTGGGACCTGAATTAAAAATGCATGAATGTGGTTTGCCGAAAGATATGGCTGCAGAATTATTTAAGCCATTTATTATTCGCAAATTAATTGAAAGAGGTATAGTAAAAACTGTAAAGAGCGCTCGTAAATTAGTTGATAAAAAAGAAGCAATAATTTGGGATATCCTTGAAAATATTTTGAAAGGGCATCCAATTTTATTAAACAGGGCCCCAACGCTTCACAGGCTATCAATACAGGCATTTCAGCCAAAACTTATAGAAGGAAAAGCTATTCAACTTCACCCACTTGTAACTTCTGCATTTAACGCCGATTTCGATGGTGACCAAATGGCTGTTCACGTTCCGTTAAGTAACGCTGCTATTTTGGAAGCACAACTTTTAATGTTGTCATCTCACAACATTTTAAACCCGCAAAATGGAACGCCGATTACGCTGCCTTCACAGGACATGGTTCTTGGATTGTATTACATAACCAAAGGCCGTGTAACTACTGATGATGAAATAGTGAAAGGCCAGGGCAAAGCATTCTATTCTCCGGAAGAAGTTATTATCGCTTACAATGAAAAAGCTGTTGATCTTCATGCTAACATTAAAGTGAAAGTTAACTGGAGAAACAATGATGGAACTTTGGTTAAAAAAATGATTGATACAACTGTTGGACGTGTGATTTTTAATCAGTTTGTTCCAAAAGAAGTTGGTTTTGTAAATGCACTTTTAACTAAGAAAAGTTTAAGAGAAATTATTGGTGATATTATAAAATGGACAAGTGTTCCTGTTACCGCTAAATTCCTTGATGATATTAAAACTCTCGGCTACCGCATGGCGTTCCGTGGAGGATTGTCTTTCAACATCAACGATCTTATCATTCCTGCTATCAAAGCAGAACTTGTAGAAAATGCACAGGATGAAGTTTCGGAAGTTTGGGACAGCTACAACATGGGGCTTATCACAAATAATGAAAGGTATAACCAAATCATTGATATCTGGAGCCGTGTTGATACAAAAGTTACGGAAACACTTATACGTGAACTTGCAGCAGATAAACAAGGTTTCAATTCAGTGTTTATGATGCTTGATTCTGGCGCTCGTGGTAGCAAGCAGCAAATTAAACAGCTTGCAGGCCTTAGGGGACTAATGGCGAAGCCAAGAAAATCAGGATCTTCAGGAAGTGAGATTATTGAAAACCCTATTCTTGCAAACTTCAAAGATGGACTTAGCGTACTTGAATACTTCATTTCAACGCACGGTGCACGTAAAGGTCTTGCAGATACTGCCCTAAAAACAGCGGATGCCGGTTATCTTACAAGAAGGCTTGTTGACGTTGCTCAGGATGTTGTTATCAATGAAGAAGATTGCGGCACATTAAGAGGTATTGCTGCTCAGGCTTTGAAAGATAATGAAGATGTGATAGAAAAATTAGGAGACAGAATTGAAGGCCGTACTTCTTTACATGATGTTCTGCATCCTGTTACACAGGAATTATTAATTCCTGCCGGAAAAGAGATCAGCCATGAAGATGCAATGCTTATTGATGAAATAGGAATTGATTCTGTTGAAATACGTTCTGTACTTACTTGTGAAAGCAAACGTGGTGTTTGTGTGAAGTGTTATGGTAAAAACCTTGCTTCAGGTATGCTTGCGCAGAAAGGTGATGCAGTTGGAATTATTGCCGCTCAGTCGATCGGTGAGCCGGGCACACAGCTTACGCTTCGTACATTCCACGTGGGCGGTGTGGCAGGATCAGCTTCTGTTGAATCATCGCTTGTTGCAAAGTTTGATGGAACTTTACAGTTCGATGGTTTACGTACCGTTGCAACTGAAGATGCTCAAGGCAAAAAACAACAAGTGGTTATCGGCCGTACCGGCGAGATAAGAAATATTGATGTAAAATCAGATCGTCTTCTTAACAGTATTCACGTTCCGTATGGTGCTATACTTAAAGTAAAAGACGGACAATCAGTTCAGAAAAATGATGTAATCTGCACATGGGATCCGTTCAATAACGTAATCATCGCCGAAGGCAATGGTACAATTAAAATGGAATCTGTAATCGAAGGCGTTACTTACCGCGATGAAGCAGATGAACAAACAGGACACCGTGAAAAAGTGGTTATTGAAACAAGGGATAAGACAAAAATTCCAACAATTGTTGTTGAAGGAAAAGAGAAAAAATCTTATAACCTTCCTGTAGGTTCTCACATTGTTGTTGATGAAGGTGAAGAAGTGAAGAGTGGGCAGGTGCTTGTTAAGATTCCAAGAATTCTAAGCAAGTTGAAGGATATCACCGGTGGTCTTCCACGTGTAACTGAATTGTTTGAAGCCCGTAACCCGAGCAGCCCTGCTATTGTTTGTGAGATTGATGGTGTTGTATCTTTTGGTGCAATCAAGAGAGGAAACAGAGAGATAATTGTGGAAGCAAAAGATGGTGTTATACGTAAATATCTTGTTCCACTTAGCCGTCAAATTCTTGTACAGGATGGCGACTTCGTAAAAGCAGGTGCTCCTCTAAGTGACGGACAAATTTCTCCTTCAGACATTCTTTCAATTAAAGGCCCATACGCTGTTCAGGAATATGTGGTTAATGAAATTCAGGAAGTTTACCGTTTGCAGGGTGTGAAGATAAATGATAAGCATATTGAAGTTATAGTTCGTCAAATGATGCGTAAGGTTACAATTGAGGATGCAGGTGATACTAAATTCCTTGAAGGTGATACTGAAGACAGAATGGACTTTAATGAAGAAAATGATTTTACTTTTGATAAGAAAGTTATTACTGACCATGGCGACAGCACAACGCTGAGAACCGGACAGATAGCCACTTTGAGAGAAGTAAGAGAAGAGAATTCTATCTTAAGAAGAGCAGATAAAAAACTTGTTGAATTCCGTGATGCAAAGCCTGCAACATCTTCACCGTTGTTGCTGGGTATTACAAAAGCATCACTTGGAACAAGAAGTTGGATTTCAGCCGCTTCTTTCCAGGAAACAACGAAGGTGTTAAGTTCTGCAGCTATTATGGGTAAAACAGATCTTATGCTTGGTTTAAAGGAGAATGTTATCACAGGACACCATATTCCTGCAGGAACAGGCTTGAGAGAGTTTGAAAATATGATTGTAGGAAGTAAAGAAGAATACGAAACTCTTATGACAACCAAAGAAGCAATGAACTTCGACGAAGAAGAGTAACTTTTTTAAATAAATTGATAAAGGGAGCTACAATGCTCCCTTTTTTTTGTAATTATAATATGCCTCAGCGACTACCTGCGTCCTCCGCAAAATCTGTGTTCAGATTGTAGAACGCAGATAACACAGATGACGCTGATTACGCAGATGAATGCAAGAAATTATTTAAGATTTTCAGCGACTACCTGCGTCATCCGCAAAATCAGTGTTCAAATTATAGAACGCAGATGACACAGATGACGCTGATAATGCAGATGAATGCAGGAAATTATTTAAGATTTTCAGCGACTACCTGCGTCATCCGCAAAATCCGTGTTCAGATTGCAGAACGCAGATAACACAGATGACGCTGATTATGCAGATGAATGTAGGAAATTATTTAAGATTTTCAGCGATTACCCGCGCCATCCGTAAAATCCGTGTTCAAATTTTAGAACGCAGATAACACAGATGACGCTGATTACGCAGATGAATGCAGGAAATTATTTAAGATTTTCAGCGACTACCTGCGTCATCCGCAAAATCTGTGTTCAGATAATAGAACGCAGATGACACAGATGACACTGATTACGCAGATGAATGCAGGAAATTATTTAAGATTTTCAGCGACTACCTGCGTCATACGTAAAATCCGTGTTCAAATTTTAGAACGCAGATGACACAGATGACACTGATTATGCAGATGAATGCAGGAAATTATTTAAGATTTTCGGCGACTACCTGCGTCAGCCGCAAAATCTGTGTTCAGATTGTAGAACGCAGATAACACAGATGACGCTGATTACGCAGATGAATGCAGGAAATTATTTAAGATTTTCAGCGACTACCTGCGTC
>JAFDXB010000144.1 GCA_018268175.1 Bacteroidota bacterium
ACCTGAACCTGATGCCACATTTACATTTATTAATGAGGTGCACCCGTTATCATCCGTTACCAAAATAGTATGAATACCGGCACCTACACCTGTAAAAAATCCTGATGACTGAGACGTTCCACTATCCAGTGAATACTGAAAAGGAGCTGTTCCACCATTGGGTGTTACAGTTATACTTCCGTTACTAATTCCTGCGCAACTTGCAGGAGTTGAGGTTTCGGAAAGATTAAAACAAACAGCCGGATCAGCTATAATCGAGGTAACTGCAATGTTTGTAACTATTGGCGTGTTATAATCAAAATATATGCTTGCATTGTTTTGGATTATTTCTCCAACAGACACATTATCTCTAGGCTTTACTCTAAAATTAATGTAGCCATGACTTTTGAGTTCATTAACATTACTATCAGGTAAATTAATATTTTTAAATTCAAAAATCATTTTATTTGAATTTCTTAAAATTTTGCAAGGGTGTGATGTAGTAGTTATTTGAAAACTTTCAGCATCCACCAGATTATCCAAAGTATCAGTTACAACTACTCTAAAAGCTGTATCAGTTCCCGTATTTTGAAAACGAATTAAATAATTTATAAAATGGTTTTGAGAAATTTCCAATGATGAAAGTGCAGGTGTAGCAATCTTATCATTTGGATCAAAAGACCCTTGAGTTAATAAAGTTAAATAATCTGAAAAATGACGACTATTCACATTTGCATAAAAAGAGCAAACTATAGTATCTCCTATTTGACCAGTCGAAGAAACTCTAAAATTTAAATCTATTGATTGAGAGGATCCGGGTTGTATTCCTACCAATGGTGGAAACGATAAATTTCCTGCACTTTCGGATACTCCGGGAATACTTGCAGAGATATAACTCAATTTATTATTAGGAAAATTAAAATTGAGCGCCCCATTAATTGCAGTTGTTCCAATATTTTCATAAAGCACTTTGTAAGTTAATCCGAAGCCAGGTCTTGCCGGCCCAGTTGCTATTATAGAAACAAGAAGGCTATCAAGGTTTCCCGCAGTTTGTAAAGCAAAATATCTAGCTACTATAGTATCAGAGTTGGTAAAGAAAAAATTTTCAAAAGGAGGTATTGATTGATAAGCAGGTGGAGGATTTATATTAATGGTGTTAGAGCCTAAAAGTCCACTGATTTCAAAATATCCCTCGTGATTTGAATAAGCACTAATTCCGTTTGTAAAATCCACTTTTACATTGCTACGCGGAGGCTCTGCAATATCTTTTAATCCGTTCCTATTAAAATCATAAAAAAAGTATCCGCTAATAACAGGCAGTGATGAACATTGATTTGAATTATTTATGGAATTGCAAATTGGCCTTGGAGGCATAGCTCCATTTGTAAATGCACCTGAATTGGGAAAGCAATTAATCAAAGTATTCTGAGTATTAATATAATTTAAGGATGTAGGTAAATAAGGGAGGCAAGTAATACCCTGAGTAACGGCAGCATTTCGAAAACGTTTAATATTATTATTTATACTTAATAGAGACAAGGATGATGGTAAAACTGTAGGCAACTCTGTTAAAGCATTTCCATCACAAACTAAAGTTTCAAGAAAAGGCGGCAAAATTGGAAGGTGATCAATGCCTGCGTAAACAAGTGTAGTATCATTTGAGCTCTCCAATTCCCCTTTAAACCAACGTTGATTACTACATATCAAATATTTTAGGCTATTAGGAAGTTCTGGTAATGTTATTAACCTATTTTCATTACATATAAGAGTTTCCAAATTAGGTGGTAAAGCAGGTAAATTGCCTAAAGTATAAATTGAGGCTGAACCTGTAAAATTCCTGTTTTGGGAGCAATTAAGATATTTAAGTGAATTTGGTAATTCAGGTAAATTTGCCAGCCCAATTTCAGATATTTTGAGATAGGTTAATCTATCTGGCAAAACCGGTAAAGTATTAAGTGCTATCACATTCTGACTTGAACATTCAAGTGAGTCTAAAAAACGGGGCAATTCGGGAAGAGAAGTAAAATTGTTATTCTTTAAATAAAGAAAACGAAGTGAATCAGGTAAAGGGCCGTTAAAGGCATTTACTTTAGTATCAATTACCAACAGACTTCGCAAGTCATTATTTAAAGGAGGTATAAAACCAAAATATGATGAATTATAGTATGAAAATTTATTAAGTCCCTCAGGAAGTTTTGGGGAGGCTGTTACTTCTCCTCCATAAATAGTAAACAATTTTAAATTTTTGAAATATTGTATGCCTTCTAAGTCAATTAATGAGGTTGGCCCACCACCAAAAAAGCTTAAAGAATCTTCATTGAGAATACTAGCACAAGTGGTATCCATTTTTAATTGCAAATTATCATCTATAAAAAAACATCCTGGATACCTTACTTTTAAAGTGTCCTGAAATTTAGTTTGAGGTACTGTTACCCATTGGGAAAATGAGTTCAATGCTACTAATAAAAGTATATAAAAAAAGGTAAATTTTTTATTCATCAATATAGATTTGTTGTGTAACTATTTAAGGACTAAATACTATTACAATAAATTTAATGCTAAAGCAATTTTATAAATGGTTGAAAGCAAATGTAAATAATATTCACTTTAGTATATAAAGTTTCAATGGGCTTAACTACAAGTGTTAGTGTATTTGTAAAACTAAAAAACCATTTCAAAGCTTAATTGAAAGGATTAATAAATAAATATGGCAGCTACCGGATTGTAATCCCGATTTTAATCGGGGCTCCCGCATTTTGGTGCAGTGCCATGGGCAATGAACAGAACGGCTTAACTTCTATTGTTGGTATATTTAAAATTAAACTTACAAAAACTAAAAAACCCTTTCAATTTTAGTTGAAAGGGTTTAATAAATAAATATGGCAACTACCGGATTGTAATCCCGATTTTAATCGGGGCTCCCGCATTTTGTGCAGTGCCCGGAATGAATAATTATTTTACTTACAAGCAATAAAAAACCCTTTCAATAAAAGTTGAAAAGGTTGATTTAATAAATATGGCAGCTACCGGATTGTAATCCCGATTTTAATCGGGGCTCCCGCATTTTGGTGTAGTGCCCGGAAGGAATAATTATTTTACTTGCAAGCAATAAAAAACCCTTTCAATTTTAGTTGAAAGGGTTTAATAAATAAATATGGCAGCTACCGGATTGTAATCCCGATTTTAATCGGGGCTCCCGCATTTGGTGCAGTGCCCGGAA
>JAFDXB010000145.1 GCA_018268175.1 Bacteroidota bacterium
AAAGGTAGAACTGGTATGAATTGTCGTAATACTGAAGGGCTTTTGTCTGATTTCTCAAGCATCAAAATCGGGATATCGCCCGCAAGCTTCGCAACCTCATTTGTATCTAAACCGTTATACCATCCTCGAATGATTCTGTTTGTATCCAATAAAAAGAAGTCTTCGGTGTGAATAAATGCTGTATCAATTCCGGGGTCAGCAATATTTGCTTTCATTTGCTGAATTGCAAAATCATAAACAGCAGTTTTATTGCCCGTAACCATCCACCAACTATCATGATTCACCTTATACTTATCTGCAAATTTCCTTAACACCGGAACACTGTCATGTTCAGGATCAACAGAAACAGAAATGAATTGAACAATTTCAGGATTTTTTACATAAGAATCCTGAAGTCTTTTCATTGATGCCGTAAGCTTGGGACAAATTGAAGGGCAGCGGGTAAAGAAGAAATTCACAACCAAAATTTTGCCTTTTGCACTGTCGAATGTTACCTGCTTACCGAGTTGATTTGTAAATTCCGGGCTATTTACTGTATGCCATACAGTATCCGTTTTTCCATTTTTTATGGAAACACTGTCGTAAAAATAGTGTTTGGGTATATCAACCGCTCCTTTGCTTAACTGTTTAAGTAAAAAATATCCTGCCAATGGAATGCATATAGCCACTAATAGGGCTATAAAAGCCGATTTTCTCATTTTCATATATTACAAAAAACCATCGTATCTTTTGGAAACGATGGTTTAAATATTAATAAAATCAGATTACTTTAATCTTTCGCTCCTTTTTGCAAAGGTACGGTAGCAGCGGGAGTTTTTTCCTTTGCTCTTTGTTCGATTGTAGTGGCGCCTGCATTTGTATTTCTTAAATGCCGGAAGCTTGATCCATCCCAAAGGAAAGCTGCAATAAACCACACAAATAAAAGCATAGGTATTGCTACGGTCATTATTAAGTTCCTTATTTCATCACCAAGGTGCATGAATACGGCAATAATGTAATAAGCTTTAGCCAAAGTAAGAATAGTAATTACTCCTTTAATAAAAAGAATTAATGCCGCACTGGGATTTTTTCCCTGATGTATATGTTCTATAGTTAACCCTAAGGCAAGCTCTATTACCGTTAATACTGATAATATCCAAAAGGTTTTCCAAATTCTTTTTGTTGTACCCAAAGGTGGGTGAAAAGTAATTTCTGATGAAACAGCATGTTGACTCATATCTGCAAATAAGATTTAAATTTATTAAATAAGATAAAAACAAAGGAACACAAATACCCACACCAAATCTACAAAGTGCCAATATAATCCGGCTTTTTCAATCATTTCATAGTGGCCGCGTTTGTCGAAGTGTCCAAGCCTTGTTTTGGCAAGCATAATAATATTTATAATTATACCGCTAAATACGTGGAACCCGTGAAAACCTGTTATTTCAAAGAAAAAGCCACCAAAAAGTGCAGGGCCGGGTGTTGCAATCATCCTTCCTTCGTGCATTACGGCAGGGCCGAGAGCGTTATGACTGATAGTTGTTGCCCAGTGTTCAATTTTACCGTCAACCAAAACCTCTTTGTAGCCTGTTAAAAAGTGCGTCCATTCCCACGCCTGGCAACCAAGGAAAGCAATACCGCCTAAAATGGTAAGGATCATGTATTTTTCAACACCTTTTCTGTTCATTTTATGCCCTTCATGAACTGCAAGAACCATTGTTACCGAACTGAATATCAGTATAAATGTCATTAATGACACGAATGCTAACGGAAGGTGGGCATGCCCTGCGAATGGAAATGCATTAAAAACGTGGTTTGGGTCAGGCCAACTGTTATAGCTAAACCTAACTGTACCATAACTAATAAGAAATGCTCCAAAAGTAAAGGCATCACTCATAAGGAAATACCACATCATTACCTTTCCATAACTAGTGTTGAAAGGGCTTCTGCCGCCATTCCACCATTTTATTCCGGTTGGAACTGTTGCTGTTTCCATAAGCTGTAATCTGTATTTATCTATGTTCTAAATTAATTTATCTTATCATAAACATGAATACCAGAAGGTAGATCCATAAAAGATCTACAAAATGCCAATAAATACCTGCAAGTTCTACTGATATGCTGCTATAATTTCTTTCCTTTTTACTCCTCGATCTTAATGCTAAAACCAATAAAGCCACAATTCCCCCGGCCACATGTAATGCGTGAAAACCTACAATTACATACAAAAATGAAACTGAAACTGTTGAATTGTGGGTTAAACCCATTCTATACAAATGAGTAAAACCAAGTACCTGCAAAACAACAAATACAATTCCTAAAGATAGCGTAGCAAAAATTAGCTTTCTGTAACGCGCCATCATTCTGCCTTTAAAGGCTCTTTTTGCCAACACCATTGTAAGGCTACTGATTATAATGGCAGCTGTGCTGTAAAGAAATTCCGGAGGTAACTGATAATCTTGCCATCCCGCCTGATTTCTTTTAACTATATAAGCACTTGTTAACCCTGCAAACATCATAACCATGCTTCCAATTGCAATCCAGAGATTGAATTTGAAAGGATGTATCCTATTATTTTGTTCCATCGCCACAGTGTTCATTCAGTTATATTTTATAATTTATTAGCATAAAGGCTTATAAATACGAACATTATATAGAAATAAGATCCGAACATTACAAACCTTGCACTTTTTTTATCCATTTTATAAAACAGGTTAATGCTTAATGCCACCATTATTAGGTTGCATAGCAAAATAATCCACATACTAACTACTCCGCTCATTTTAAAAAAATATGGCATTAAGCCGATCGGAACCATAAGCATGCTATAAATTATTCCCTGTATTGCGGTAAATTTTGTTGGCCCTTTATCGCTTGGCAAAAGTTTAAACCCGGCTCGGGTATAATCTTCATGAGCAAGCCAGGCGATAGCCCAAAAATGTGGAAATTGCCATAAAAATTGTATAGCAAATAATATCCAGCCTCCGGCTGAAAATTCATTTGTGGCCGCCACCCAACCTATTAAGCAAGGTAAAGCGCCGGGAAAAGCACCAACTAATACAGCAATAGAATTTACCTTTTTTAAAGGAGTATATACAAAGCCGTATAAAACAAGGCTGAATAACGCCAGCAAAGCTGAACTCCAGTTAAAAAAGAATCCTAAAATAAGCGTGCCGCCAATTCCGCAAACCGCCGCAAACATATAACCTTCAGTAGGTTGCATCCTTCCGGCAGCTACCGGCCTTTTGGAAGTGCGTTTCATCAAAGCATCTGTATTTTTTTCCAGAGTTTGATTTATTGCATTAGCGCCGCCTGTTACAAGCATTCCCGCAAAAAAAAGTAAAAGAACTTTCGGCAGATCAAATTCTACCACATTTGGTGCAAGTAAATAACTAATTACCGTTGTGAAAACCACTAAAAAACTCAAAGTGAACTTTATCAATAAAAAATAATCCTTCACTTTACTCGCCATTCTGAATGATAACGAACCGGCGATATTATTTGTAGTTTCCTTCTCCATCAGCATAATTTACAGCTTGCACACTGCAATTATGATTTAAATTAATTTATCAATGTCCTTTGGTTTCTTCTTCACCTACAGGAGTTGTTTGCATAATAAAATCCTTTCCATCTTTACTGTAGTCATAAGCCCAGCGGTGAACTTCCGGAATTTCACCCGGCCAGTTTCCATGGCCCGGATTTACAGGTGTTGTCCACTCAAGAGTTGTTGCACCCCAAGGGTTTTCTGTCGCTCTTCTTCCACGCCAAATACTGTAAAAGAAGTTTATTATAAACAGGAATTGAGTAATAAAAACAATTATTACAACAATCGAAATGAACTGATTCATTCCGCCAAACATTTTGAAAGATTCCCAATTTGAGTAATCGTAATATCTTCTTGGCATACCTGCAAGCCCTGTATAGTGCATCGGCCAGAAAATAAGATATGCTCCAATTAAAGTAACCCAAATATGTATATATGCCAGAGTATTATTCATTTCACGGCCATACATTTTAGGAAACCAATGGTAAATTCCGGCAAACATGCCGAAGAATGCTGCCACACCCATTACCAAATGAAAGTGGGCA
Source organism: Bacteroidota bacterium (assembly GCA_018268175.1). Classification (GTDB taxonomy): domain Bacteria; phylum Bacteroidota; class Bacteroidia; order Chitinophagales; family Chitinophagaceae; genus Ferruginibacter. The sequence goes on from JAFDXB010000145.1 coordinate 4,072, forward strand.
ATTATAAAATAAGTGTCGTGCAGAGCAATATCAAGAGCTGCATTTCCCACAAATATTCCTGTTAATCCTCCACTGATAAACAAACTCACAAATCCTATAGCGGCAACCATTGCCGGGGTAAAACGGATATTTCCCCTCCACAAAGTGGTTAGCCAGTTAAATACTTTTACTGCCGAAGGAACCGCAATCAAAAGCGTTAATAATACGAAAACTGCTCCTAAGAAAGGATTCATCCCCGTTACAAACATATGGTGAGCCCAAACTAAGAAAGCTAATGTGCAAATTGCAAAGAATGAACCTATCATTGCCATGTAGCCAAAAATTGGTTTTCGGCTGTTTATAGCCAGAATTTCTGATGTAATACCCATCGCCGGAAGAATTACAATGTAAACCTCCGGATGGCCTAAAAACCAAAATAAGTGCTGGAATAAAATCGGGCTTCCTCCTTCATTTGGTAAAATTTTTCCTGCTACAATTATATCGCTTAAGAAGAAACTCGTCCCTAAATTTCTGTCAAATAATAATAAAACCGCTCCTGATAACAATACCGGGAAAGATAAAATACCAAGAATAGCAGTAAAGAATAAACCCCATATTGTTAAAGGCATTCTAGTCATGCTCATACCTTTTGTGCGGAGGTTTAAAATTGTTGAAACATAATTCAACCCACCCAAAAGAGAAGAAATAATAAATAATCCGATTGAAACAAGCCAGTAATCCATACCTACAACACTTCCTACTGAAGCTTCACCCAGCGCACTTAATGGTGGATAAATTGTCCACCCGCCACTTGCTGGCCCTGTTTGTACAAATAATGAAACAATCATTACTATTGATGCAGCAAAGAAGAACCAGTAGCTAAGCATGTTAAGCAACGGTGAAGCCATATCTCTTGCACCAATTTGCAATGGAATTAAGAAGTTTGCAAAAGTTCCGCTTAAGCCGGCAGTTAACACAAAAAATACCAGAATAGTACCGTGCATTGTTACTAAAGCGTAATAAAATTCAGGGGTAATTTTTCCGCCTTTGGCCCAGTGGCCGAAAAGATTTTCAAGGAAGGGAAAAGTGGAATCAGGAAACCCCAACTGTAATCTGAAAACTACAGAGAAAAAGGCGCCCACAACTGCCCAAATAATACCTGTGATCAAAAATTGTTTTGCAATCGTTTTATGATCCTGGCTAAATACGTATTTAGAAATAAATGACTGGTGATGATGTGATTCATGTGCTTCATGGCTGTGATGAAGTGCTGAATCTTGTATAGAAACTACGTTGCTCATAGTAATATTATTAATTAATGTTCGTTGCTGCTATTGCTGTTGTTGTTGAATCGCTGTTTTGTTGTGGTTTATTTGACGGTGCCTTATCCGGAAATAATGACCAGTATTCAGGCTTTTGTTGTTTCAACCATTTGTTATATTCATCTAAAGTTACAACAGTTAAAACTCCTCTCATAGAAAAGTGTCCTTTTCCGCACATCTGGTCACACACAATTTCATAAACAAATTCAGGGTTTCCGGTTTTTTCTTTCATTTTGGCAGTAGTAACAGTTGGTGTAAACCACATTGTTGTTGGAGTGCCTGGAACTGCATCCATTTTCATTCTAAAATGAGGTAACCCAACATCATGAATTACATCTTGAGCATGGATAACAAGTTTCACAGGTACATTTACGGGTAAAACCATTTCCGTAGTTCTTATGTCATCATGGCTTTCAGGATCATTAAAATCTACCGCAAGGCTGTTACCTGCAGGCTGATTATATAATTTAAAATTTTTCTTACCGAAAATACCGTCTTCGCCGGGATAACGCATATCCCATCCAAACTGGTGGCCTGTTATTTCCACCATAATGGCATTCTTCGGCGGGTCGCCGGTAATATGAAACCAGAATTTTAATCCAAAAACTATTAAAACAGTAAGTGTAATAGCCGGTATTGTTGTCCAGATAATTTCAAGTTTGTTGTTATGTGGGAAAAAGTAAGCTTTTTTGTTATCTTTTTCCTGATATTTGAAAGCGAACCAGAAAAGCAAAATCTGTGTAAGGAAAAATATTACAGCGCAAATTGCAATTGTAATAAACATTTGGGTGTCAATAGTTTCCCCTTCCAGCGAAGCTGAACCTTGTGGAAATAACGTTTTACCGTAATACAATTTATTGCAATACCATAAACCTATCATTCCGGCAATTAAAAAGGCTACCATTAGATAACCATTGATACGGTTGTTTTGTTTTTTTGCCTTTTCTTCTCCTTTTAAAATACTGACGTACTCACTAGCCTTGGCTATTTGAAAAATAACTACAAATATTATGATTACAATAGCTGCCAGAAACAGTTCTTTCATTTTTTATGTTTTTTTTCTTCTTGCAAATTCTCTTTGCAAAAGAGTTCACACGGTTTTATTTTAATATCTTTTAAGTATGGTGAATAATACTTTCTTTAAGGAAAGGATGATTCATTGCAACTAACGGATGAGAACTTAAGTATTTACCAACTGTCCACATAATTAGTCCTATAAATAAAAGAGGGATTCCAAATTCAAAAGGCATCATTTCAGCTTTATCATGCAAAGTTCCGGGCATTACCATTTGGTAGAAATCTATCCAGTGGCCAAAAATAATAAGCACCGCCATAAATGCAATTGTTGTCCAGTTTCTTTTGGTTCCCTTTTTCATTAGAATCAAAAGAGGAGCGATAAAATTGATAATTAGATTAAAGAAAAATATGCCTTTAAACGGACCGGCTTTTTCAGCAGTCCCTATTCTCTCAACAAAATATTTTGTTTCCTCAGGCTGGTTACTGTACCAGATAAGCATGTATTGAGAAAACCACAGGTAAGTCCAGAAAATTGAAAATGCAAACATGAATTTACCAAGATCATGAAGATGTTCTTCTGTAACATATTCTAACTGTCCGCGATTTTTTAGGTAAATAACAAACAAAGTAATAAGTGCAATACCTGCAACAAATGAACTTGCAAAAGTGTACCAGCTATACATTGTGCTATACCAGTGAGAATCAATACTCATTAGCCATAGCCACGGAATTGTTGATGCTACAGATAAAGTGAATACAACCATGAACAAAGATGCCCATACAGTATTGTCCCATATCCATTTTTTACCTTCTTCAAACGACAATTGTTTATTATCTGTTTCCAAAGAAAGGCTTCTCATTTTTTTGCCGAGCAACCACCACAGTACAACAGTGATAACTGAAAAAATACTGAAAAATACAGGATTTAAAAAGCCGCTTTTACCTGAAAGTATTTTGTCGTGCGCTACTGCAGATTTATCAAGCCAGTGGTAAATATCGGTCCTTCCTCCCCAAACAATAGCCATTATAATACAAAGGGTAAGAACTCCAAGTAGTGGAACTGCACTGGAAACAGCTTCAGTAACTCTTTTGAATGAAGCCTGCCAACCGCCCATTGCCATTGTTGTTGCACAAAGAAAAAACATTGCAGCATTTACAATAAGTAAAAAGTAAACACTGTTTTGCAAAAGCACAGCCCAAAATCTTGTACTGTTTACATTCTCACCATGTCCGGCATGTGCAAACGGGTGGTACATTATAAAGCCATAAAGCAATGCAACTAATCCGGCTACAATAAGCCCAATAGTCCATTTTTTGTAACTGCCCGGTAATATAAAATGTTGGTTCATCTAAAAATTAATTATGGTTATCAGCCTTTTTTTACTGTTGAATCTTGTGAAGCCGCATTATCTGCCGGCTTAGCTTCCGGTGCCGGTTGTAAAGTTCTTACATAATTTATTACCATCCATCTTTGTTTTCTATCTAACTGAGATGCATAGCTTCCCATAAACCCTTTGCCGTAAGTTATTGAATGAAACATTGTACCGTCTGCCATTGCAGCATACAATGGTGATGTAAGATTAGCAATTCCGGGTACTTTGCCTGAAGTGGCAAGAGGCCCGTCTCCGGCTGCTTTTTCTCCGTGGCAAATGGCGCAGTTAATCATATAAAGTCGCTCCGCTTCCGGAAGCATAATTACACTCATATTTTTCAAAGGGTTTTCAACCTTGGCACTTAAACGGTAACCAGTAGTATCGTTTGGCAGAGTGTAAGGGAAAAGTTCTCCTCTTTTTATTGTTCCTGCAACAGGCATAGCATTGTAAAATATTGCTTTGCCTCCTCTGTCGGCAGGATTTGTAGTAATAACTGTTGAGTCGTGACCGGCATATGTTTCGTAAGCCCTGCTATAACCCATATCGGGCATGTAAGTATGTCCGGGATTGTTTTTTCCGCCACAGCCCGACATTGTTAATGCCGCAACAGCTACTGAAAATAAACCTATAATTTTTATTTTTTTCATCCTTTAGTTCTTATTTTGATCAACCTGGATTTTAAAATTCTTCTTCTCTGTATAAAACCTGTTCTTTATCATAACGGCCTATCCACCAACCCGATTCAGCTACTTGAACATTTACTTCCTTTGCACCTGCAAACTGAAGAAAATTGGTTACTTCACTTTCATTTGTTTTATCTGTACATTCAATTGCCATTACAAAAAGGTCATCTGTTGCACGTGGGTGGAAGTGATGCTTTTTTACAAATGGTGCAAGCTGGCACAAATAACAAAATGTAAGTACCATGCCTACGGCAGAAAATAATACTGTAAGCTCAAAAGCAATAGGTATCCACGCCGGTAGTGCGAAGTGTGGCTTACCACCTATGTTCATAGGCCAATCTTTTGTAAAAACCCACGACATAAAACCTAATGCTGTTGTAAGCCCTGCACAAGCATAAACGAAACCTGCCGTATGAAGTGATGTTTCCCTTAACCCCATTGCATGATCCAAACCATGCACCGGGAATGGAGTATAAACATCATGTATTTTGTAACCAGCTTTTCTTACATTTTTTACTGCAGGAAACAAAACTGCTTCATCATCGAATGCTCCTACAACAAATTTTTTAATTCCGGCCATATTAATTTTTTTATAAACTCTTTTTTTCTATTAATGAGCGTGTTCTACTTCTTCCTGATAAAATTTATCGGCATCTGCTTTTTCTATATCTGTCATCTTCATTTTATAGTTTTCACCTGAAGTCTTTAATATAGATTTAATTTCTGCCACGGCAATTACCGGGAAGTATTTTGCAAATAAAAAGAAGCAGGTAAAGAATAACCCGAAAGTTCCAAGGTAAAACCCTAATTCCCACACAGTTGGGCTGTAATAAGTGCTCCAGCTTGAAGGAAGGAAATCTCTGTAAATTGATGTTACGATAATTACAAACCTTTCATACCACATACCGATGTTAACGATAATGCTCATAAAGAATGTAACAGTAATATTTCTGCGAAGCTTACGGCTCCAGAACAACTGCGGAGATACCACGTTGCAGAACATCATTAACCAATAACTCCACCCGTAGGGTGAGAATAAGTTTGCACGGTTTTCCTTGAATGCATACCATTCGTATGGGTTTTGCCCATACCATGCTATGAATAACTCTGTTAAGTATGCGCAACCTACAATACTACCTGTCAATACAATTACTTTATTCATTGCATCAATGTGGCCGATTGTAATATAATCCTGAAGATTCATTACTTTTCTTACAACAATAAGAAGTGTTTGCACCATTGCAAAACCTGAGAATATGGCTCCCGCAACGAAGTAAGGAGGGAATATTGTGGTATGCCATCCGGGAATTACTGATGTTGCAAAGTCGAAAGATACTATGGTATGTACCGAAAGTACAAGTGGTGTAGCCAATCCTGCAAGTACCAGGGATAAAGATTCATGGCGCTGCCAGTGTTTTGTACTGCCCGTCCAGCCGAAGGCTGCAACACCATACATCATTTTACGGAATTTGGTTTTAGCCCTGTCTCTCACCGTTGCCAAATCAGGCAGCAACCCGGAATACCAGAATAAAAGAGAAACCGTAAAATATGTTGATATCGCAAATACGTCCCACAAAAGCGGCGAATTAAAGTTAACCCAAACCGGGCCTCTTGTATTGGGATAAGGGAAGATGAAAAATGCAAGCCAAACCCTACCCATATGCCAAATTGGAAACTGGCCGGCGCACATAACCGCAAAGATTGTCATTGCCTCTGCAGCTCTGTTTACACCAGTTCTCCAGCCCTGGCGGAAAAGTAAAAGAATTGCAGAAATAAGGGTTCCTGCGTGACCAATACCAACCCACCAAACGAAGTTGGTAATATCCCAACCCCATCCTATTGTTTTATTTAAGTTCCATTGGCCAATACCATAGGTAACATCGCGGTAAACGCTGTAAACACCAAACAAAAGTAAACCCACACTGATCCAGAATCCAATGTACCAAAGCCTTGTAGGCTTCATTTCAATGGGGCTGATAATATCTTCGGTTACCTGGTGATAATCCTTATTACCATCTACCAGCGGTTCCCTTTGTTGTGATTCGTATTTTAGTAACGACATAGTTTTTTAACTTTTTTTCCAACTGCTATGCAGTAGCCAATCTATATTAAGAGTGTTCCTTTTTTGCTTCTTCTTCCATAACACCAATATTTCTGTCGGTGTTGCGGATTTTTGCCAGATAATTAATGTTCGGCAATGTATGTAACTGCTGCAGAACATAGAAACTACGATCTGTTTGCTCTACATTTCTTATCTTAAATACATCACTTTTTGAATCATTTACATTTCCAAATGTAATTGCATTTGTAGGACAAGCCTGTGCACATGCAGTTTTTAAGTTTCTTACTACTGCAGGGTTTTGAGTTTTCTTAGCCTCAAGTTTTCCATCCTGTAATCTTTGAACACAGAACGAACATTTTTCCATCACACCTCTTGATCTTACAGTAACATCAGGGTTTAACACCATTCTTGTAAGGTCATCGTTCATTTGCTCTGTAACCTCATTTAGGTATGAGCCGATAATTGGCTTTTGGTTGTTAGGGAAACTATCTGCCCCATTATAATCAAGCCAGTTAAAGCGCCTTACTTTGTATGGGCAGTTATTTGCGCAATATCTGGTTCCTATACATCTGTTGTAAGCCATTTGATTTAAGCCTTCCGAGCTATGGTTTGTGGCCGCAACAGGGCAAACGTTTTCGCACGGTGCATTATCGCAATGCTGACATAACATGGGCTGGAAAACCACTTCCGGATTTAAAGGATCGTTACCTGTAAAGTAACGGTCAATTCTCATCCAGTGCATATCATGGTAGCGGGCAACTTCTTTTTTGCCAACCACACTTATATTATTTTCTGCATTACATGCAATAACACATGCGCTGCAACCTGTACAAGTATTTAGATCTATGCTCATGCCCCACTTAACTCCGGGCTTAACATAATCCGGATAAATGGTAGCATCTTTTACAAAATCTTTGCTGCCTCCGGCGATTAAACCTTCCAGTTCTTCTTTCGTTTCACGAAGAATATGTTTCGGATCTTTCTTGAAATCAGAAAGGGTTGTTTCGTATATCACAGGGCGGTTTTCAGAAAAACCATGAACCTGAGTTTGAGCAAGAGCGTATTTATCTCCTGTTTTTTCAGCAGTTCCTGCAAAATAAGAAGCCAGAGTTACTCCGGAAAAAGATATCAATGGATACACATTCTGTCCGGCATTTGTTGCTGAACGGCCTATTCTTTCAATACTTTGGTCTTTATTTGAACTTTGTCTTCCATAACCAACCGCAACTGCAATTGTTGATGGATGAACCCCGGGAATAATCATTGCAGGCAAGGAAACTGAACGTCCGTTAACGGTAATTTTTATTACCGGTTTTTCCGGATGAACTTCATAATCATCGCCTTGTTTTTTATTGTTCATTACATCTATGCCTAAAAGCGATTTAGCCATTTGCGGACTAATCATTGCATAGTTATCCCATGTAACTTTAGTAACCGGATCTGGTAATTCCTGTAACCAGGGATTGTTTGCCTGGCTGCCGTTTCCAATACCTACTTTTTCGTAGAAAACTATTTCTACATTTCCGCCTTTGGCGCTGCCAATACCTGATTGTGCAGAACTTACAGATGCAGAGTTAAAAGTTGGTTTTGCTGTTATCATTGAGTTAACAGCAGAAGTTACAGCCACCGCTGTATCAGCAATGGCATTACCGGAAGATTGAACTGATGCAGGCTGAACTAAACCTTCCTGCAGAGCAGTTTCAAAAACCGAATTGCTGCCTAATTTGCTTATCCAGAAATTTTTGAAAAATATTTCATAACTGTCGTTCTCATATGCTTTAATAGGAGGGTTTTCAGCTACCATTAAGGTATCTCCAACATTGTTGGGCGCTGTATTTCCGCCTGCCAGGCTTAACAGAGAAGATTGAAATTGCCTTGTTTTAAACAATGGATTTATTACCGGCTGAATAAAACTGAAATAGCCGGATTTAGGTTCAGCATCGCCCCAGCTTTCAAGCCAGTGGTGAGATGGAACAATATAACGGCAAAGCTCTGTTGTTTCATCCATTGTAGAATTAAATGAAACAGTTAATGCGGTTTTAGACATTGCCTGAGCAAATGCGCCACCATCAAAATAACTGTAAACAGGATTGCAGTCGTGAATAAATAATGCGCCTACTTTTCCTGATTTCATTTCACTTAAAAGAGAAGCCATATCGGCATCAATTCCCTTTTTATAATTGCTGGAAACCGAATGATCAATTGTAGAACCGGAAGCACCTATTGCCTCATTGATAGCATTTACTATCATTTGAATATTTACATCATTGCTGCCACTTACCACAAGTGCTTCGCCTTTGCTGTTGTTTAAAGCAGCAACTGCCTTATCAATTCCCTTTGCAAGATTTGCATCAGATATTGAAGGTGCAGATACACTGCCGTTTAATTTAGCAAGAATTGCCAAAGCAACTGCTCCGGTTTCAGAAGGTTTGTGTGTAAATCTATCGTCAGCATTACTTCCCGTTAAGGTAAGCATGCTTTCAAACTGTATGTGGCGGCTAAGCGCCGGATTTGATTTTTTTATTCTTCTGTTAGTAGCATATTGAGATGAAAACTCAACAGGGCTAAGCCATGTACCAAGAAAATCGGCACCAAGGCTAACTATTGTTTTTGCCTTTTCAAAGTTATAAGACGGGATATATCTTTTTCCGTAAGACATTTCATTTGCAAGCAACATACCGCTGTAGCTCACTGCATCGTATTGTACATGCCTTGAACCGGGATATTTTGCAAGAAATTGTTCAATAACTTTTAAGGTAGATGGAGAATTAATTGTTGATGTAAGCAAAACAATACTTCCGGAAACTGAAGACATAGCTTGAAGTATCATTTTGTCAATGGCTTCAAAAGAAGTAACTTCTTTAAAATCGTTACCGCTTTTTTGCAAAGGGTGGCGTAATCTTGAAGTATCGTAAAGATCTAAAACAGAAGCCTGGCTGCGGGCGCTAGTACCGCCTTTTGTTATTGCAGAAAGATCGTTTCCTTCAATTTTAATAGGCCTTCCATCTCTTTGCTTAACCAGCACGCTAATAGTTTCACCGCCATTTACATAAGTAGAAGCGTAAAACTGAGCAACACCCGGCACAATATCATCAGGGCGTGAAAGATAAGGCACCGCATTTCGAACCGGTGTATTGCAGCTTGCTGCCAAAGCAGCCGCGGCTGTACTAAAACCTAAATATTTTAAAAAATCTCTACGGGGAGTTTTGCCCTGCAATAAACCATTGTCAAGATCTTCCAAAGGAAGTAAATCTTCCCGGAATTCATCTTTAGAGGTTTGTTTAAAAGCTTCGGTTTCGTTTAATTGTCCGAAGTTTCCCCAATATTTTTTTTGACTCATATTCACGACGCCGTGAAAGGCTGTTTAATGATTAAAAAATTTCCAAATTCTTTTTGATTAGTAATGGCATTTTTGGCACTCGGTTCCACCTATGCTTTCTACCGTTACGCTGTCCATTTTATTGTTCTTTAAGTCATCATGAAACTTTTCATATATACTGTAGAACTTATTTCCTTCTCCTGTTTCTTTGTTTAAGAAGTCAACTTTGGTAGTTCTGTGGCAGTTTACACACCAGCCCATGCTGAGGTCTGCAAACTGATACACCTCATTCATTTCCTGAACATTTCCATGGCAAGTTTGACATTGTTGCTTACCTACAACTACGTGTTGTGAGTGGTTAAAATAAACATGATCCGGAAGGTTGTGTATTTTAACCCACTGAATTGGCCTTGCGCCGTCAGGAACACCGTCACCGTTTCTGTCCGGGTTGTATTCATTTTTATCAGGGTTCCATCCTGCATAAGAATATAGTTTTCTTATTTCGGCAGTACCATTAACTTCCCTTCCATCTTCTCTAATTATCGGGTCGCCTTTATATTCTTTGATAGCTATATGGCAGTTCATACAAACGTTTACAGATGGTATGTTTGCATGTTTACCGTCTTGAGCGCCGCCATGGCAGTAAAGACAACTAATTTGATTTGTGCCGGCATGAACTTTATGTGAATAATAAATAGGTTGTATAGGCTCATAATTTTGCTGGCGGCCCAGGCCGATTGCGGCATTAATAACCACATATCCGCCTATTCCAAACAACACAAAAACAAAAGCCATCAAATAGGTTTTATTTCTCCAGAAAGGAACCGGTTTACCTCTTTGAATATTTGATTTATCATCAGCTAATTTTCTAAGGTTTTTGTTAACCTGAATAAGAATTAGCGCAACTAAAGCAAGAACAAGAGTTAAAATTCCATAAAGAAGAGAATTATCGGAACCACCCTGTGATGCAGCGGCAGCCTGAGTTCCCGGCGCTCCGGCAGCAGGAGCTGCAGGTTGAAACTCATCAACATATTTCATAATAGCATCAATTTCTTCAACCGAAAGGTTGCTGAATGATGTCATAATTGTTGGCTTCCATTTTTCAAAAAGCTGCTTTGCATAAGGGTCTGAAGCAATCATTGCAGATGGATTATGAACCCACTTATGGATCCAGTCGCCACCGGGAACCCTGTCTTTCCAGCCTTTTAGCGCCGGTCCGGCGAAATCAGCATCTATTTTATGACAGGAGGCGCAATTTGCTTTAAATAAAGCAGCTCCATCCTGCGCCGATGTGCTAAAAGAAATAAAAAGAATAAAGAGAAAACTTGCAAATGCTTTGTTAAAGAATTTTCTATATCGAATCATATCTGTTCGGGGCTAATGTGGAATTTGACTGCAAACATAAGACACGATTATGACAATTTATCAACAATTTTTTTATTTTTTTTTAACTGCCTTACTTGAAATTCAGTGGCTTATTAACATTCCGGGCAAAAAAATTGTCATTTTATTGTAAGATTTTCATTTTTAAAATCATCAATTTCTCAACGTTTTATGTTAATTATTCGAGAATAAAATCATACTGATAAGTTAATTATTTTTGAATAAATTATGAAGCATAAAATTGCAATTTTTGGTAGCGGTGCCGGCAGTAATGCCGAGAAAATTATCAACTATTTTAATAAAAGTGAACAGAAAAATTCAGTTGTTTCTCTTATAGTATCTTCAAACCCGGATGCCGGAATTATAAAAATTTCCGAAAAAAATAATATTCCATGTATAATTATAAATAAGAAAGATTTTAATTCCGGAATTTATAATGCAACAATTAAAAGTCTGGCAGACTTTATTGTTTTAGCGGGTTTCTTATGGCAAATCCCCTCATCTTTAATAAAAGAATTTCCTGAAAAAATAATTAATATACATCCTGCGCTACTTCCGCTATATGGTGGTAAAGGAATGTATGGCCACCGGGTTCAGGAAGCCGTTGTAAGTGCAGGAGAAAGAAAAAGCGGGATAACAGTTCATGTTGTAAATGAAAATTATGATGAAGGCAAGATAATTTTTCAGGCCGATTGCGCTATAGAGGAAAATGAAACTGCAGA
>JAFDXB010000146.1 GCA_018268175.1 Bacteroidota bacterium
AACAACTTTAAGAAGACTTTTCTTCCTTTTCCTTTTTCTTTTCAACCTGTTGCACGCTCTTATTGCCTTCCTCTATTGTTACATCACGAATGGTAACAGCATAACTATTTGGTTTTATAACTCTGCCGTATTTAACAGAATAAGCTTTAGTAAACTCAGCTCCAAAATATAAAATTGCAGCAGAATAATAAATCCATACAAGCAAAACCACAAGTGAACCGGCAGCACCATAAGTTTTGCCTACATCGGCTTTGCCGATATAAAATGAAATCCCAAATTTCCCCAGCATAAATAAAATTGCAGTTGCAACTGCTCCTGAAAAAACATCCTTCATTCTTACGTTTGCATCAGGAAGTACTTTAAAAATCACCGTGAAAATGATAGTTGTAATTGCAAAAGTTAATAGCAAATTAAGAATGTAAAATACCATCACGGCAATATCCGGGAATCGTTGAACCAGTTTATCATTCAATGCATCCATAACAGTGCTTATGCCAAGCGAAACCAGTAATAAAAATCCCAGCGATGCAATAACACCGAACGACAAAAGACGGGTCATTAAAAAATTTATAATTCCTCTTCCGGGTTTGGGCCTCAAGCCCCATATTTGATTTATTGAATCTTGAATTTCACTGAAAACTGTTGTTGCACCAACTAAAAGAGTAACTAAACCGGCAATTATTGCAAAAGTACTTTGGGAACTGTCAACTGCGGCCGATTCAATCATTGTTTGCAATTGCTCTGCCGATGCTTTCCCAATAAAACCCGCTGCCTGTGTGTAAACAGTTCCCTCAACAGCTTCTTTCCCGAAGAAAAAGGCACCGAAAAAAAGTAAAATAAGAAACAATGGAGCAAGCGAAAAAATGGTATAGTATGCTAATGCTGCGCTTAATTTAAGTATTTTATCATCAGCGAAGCCGGTGCCTGCTTTTTTTAAAACTTCAAAAATTCCTTTTACTGAAACCTTAGCCATATTTTTTTGAATTACCTTCCAAAAAAACAGCCATAAATTTTAGCCCCAAAAAAAACTTCTTAGGTTCATTTAAAAATATCTAAATCCTTCCCAAAAAAAAGGCATTTATTCAGCCATTATATTTAAAACAGCTTCAATAACATCTTCCGTGTTAGGCTTAGAAAAATAATCTCCGTCGCTACCATATCCCGGACGGTGTTCTTTTGCGGTTAATGTTTGAGGAGCGGCATCAAGGAAACGGTAACCCTTTTGCTCTTCCATAACTTTATTAAACATGAAAGCTGCAGCACCACCGGGCACATCCTCATCTACAAATAAAATTCTGCTTGTCTTTTTCAAAGATTCAACAATCAAATGATTAATATCAAATGGCAAAAGGGTTTGCACATCAATAATTTCACAGTTTATTCTCTTTGATTCCAATATAGTTGCTGCCTCAGAAACAATGCGTAGAGTTGAGCCGTAAGATACAATGGTTATATCTTCGCCTTCTTTTATAACCTCCGGAACTCCCAATGGAAGTGAGAATTCTAACAGGTTTTCCGGAAGCTTTTCTTTTAACCTGTAGCCATTTAAGCATTCAACTACAATTCCGGGATCATTGCTTTTTAAAAGCGTATTATACATTCCTACCGCCTGTACCATATTTCTGGGTACGCAAACTATCATTCCACGAAGTGAATTAATTATCATACCCATAGGTGAACCACTATGCCAAATTCCTTCAAGCCTGTGTCCTCTGGTTCTAACAATTAAGGGTACACTTTGTTGCCCCGCTGTGCGGAAATGCGTTGTAGAAACATCATCACTTAAAGGCTGCAAACCATATAAAAGATAGTCCAGATACTGAATTTCAGCAATTGGCCTCAATCCGCGAAGCGCAAGGCCTATACCCTGGCCGATAATTGTAAGTTCGCGTATTCCGGTATCGAAAATTCTTTCTTCACCATACTTTTCCTGTAACCCGCTGAACCCTTGGTTCACATCACCAATGTATCCCAAATCTTCGCCGAAGGCAATAACTTTATCATTTGAGTTAAACAAAACATCAAAATATTTGTTTAATACTTCAAATCCATTAATTACCGGAGATTGATCATTGTATTTCACTGCTACCGCAGGAACTTTGAGAGCTGATTTATTTCCTTCGTTATATAAATAAGAGTCATACTTATAACTCTCTTTCTTTCTCATGTTGTTATAAAACGATTTTAATGCTTCTTTTTCAGAAGATTCATCGCATAAAACTAATGCACGCCCCAGAGCTTTGAACCCATCTCTTTTTAATGGTTCCCGAATTGAAGATAATTCTGAAACTATTTTTAAAATTTCATCCTTATTTCCGGCAACAGATTTTAAGTGTTCAATACATTGGCTTATAAAGTTTTTTACCGGTGAAATGTATTTTTCCCAGGCGGAATTGCGGCTTTGTTTTACAAAATCAGCAGCCTCATTTTCTATACTTTTAATTTCTTCCTCAGTTGCAAGTGAATTTTCAAGAATCCATACTTTCATTTGCACGAGGCAATCCCATTCCTTTTCCCAACCAAGCCTGTCTGTATCCTTATACCTTTCATGGCTACCCGAGGTTGAATGGCCTTGTGGCTGAGTGATTTCTTCAACGTGAAACAATGCAGGAACGTGCGTTTCCCTTATATTATCAATTGCATTTTCAATCACTTCACACATGCCTGCATAATCCCAGCCTTTAAGTTTATATATATTTATACCATTTGAATTTTCCTTTTTCTGAAGTCCTTTTAATGCTTCAGAAATAGATGATTTTGTGGTTTGGTATTTTTTAGGAACAGAAATGCCGTATCCGTCATCCCAAACAAACACTGCCAAAGGTACCTTAAGCACACCTGCGGCATTCATAGTTTCCCAAAAATGGCCTTCACTGGTACTTGCATCGCCAATTGTGGTAAAACAAACTTCATTTCCGTTCCGGCTTAAATTGCTATACTTCTCAAGCCTTTCAATATTTCTAAAAGCTTTGGAAGCAAAAGCCAAACCTAAGCCTCTGGCCATTTGCCCTGCGGTAGGAGCAATATCTGATGAAACATTTTTTAATTCCGATAGATTAAGCCAATCGCCGTTTTCGTCATTAAATTTTGTGGCAAAATGAGCATTCATCTGCCTTCCGGCGCTAAAAGGGTCATTTTTCACGTCGCTGTCGGCATATAATTGCGCAAACATCTGCTCAACTGTAGCCAGGCCTGCGGCAAGCATAAACGTCTGATCCCGGTAATAACCGGAACGAAAATCCCCCGGTTTAAAAAATTTGGCCATTGCTACCTGAGCTACTTCTTTTCCGTCGCCAAAAATTCCAAACTTGGCTTTACCGGTAAGAACTTCTTTCCTTCCCAAAAGGCTGGTTTCCCTGCTTATGCAGCAAATTTTATAATCCTCCAATACTTCCTTTCTGAAATTATCAAAGCTTACCCGGTCTTTAAGTTCTGTATTTTCGTTCATTTCCATATCACAAAATAAGTTGCAAAAGTACCAATTTAAGGCTCAATGTTAAAATAAAGAAAACACTAATAATTTTTTAATTCATTTATTATCTTTACGACCCATTTAAAAAATTATATGAAAAATTTTTTCTTTTTAATCATTTCTTCCCTTTTTGCATTTAGTGTTCAGGCACAAAAAGTAAAACAAAAGGGTTCGCAAACTAAAGTAAAAACAGAAACTGTAAAAGTGAAGACAGAAACTGTTACGACAGATGCAGTTCCGGTGCCACCGGCAGATGCATTAAAAGTTAATGAAGAAACACACGATTTCGGTAAAATACCACAGGGCAAACCGGTAACTTATGATTTTGTTGTTACTAATACCGGAACAACTCCATTAAAAATTGCAAATGTGCAGGCATCTTGCGGCTGCACCACGCCAAACTGGAACCGCGATTCTGAAATTGCCCCGGGCGCCTCTGAAAAAATAAATGTAGGTTATAATGCTCACGCAGAAGGACCATTTAATAAACTTGTTACTATTACTTATAACGGCGACCAATCTAAAATTATTTACATTAAAGGTGAAGTTTATAAAGCACCTGAAAGCAGCGCACCGGAAAATGCAGCAGCTTCAGAAATTAAAAACTAAAAAAAACAAACAATATGAAAAAAGTTCTATTTACACTTGCTATTGCAGCGTTTGCCAGCCCAATATTTGCACAGTCAAAAGTTAATGATGTTGCTAAATTTAAATCAGAAACTATTGAACTTGGTAAAATTGAGCAAAACAATCCTACAACAGCAACTTTTACATTTTCAAATACTTCAAATCAACCGATAATTATTGAGCAGGCAAATCCAACTTGCGGATGTACTATTGGCGACTACACAAAAGCTCCAATTGCTCCTGGTAAAGAAGGCTGGATTAAAGCAACTTACAATGCTGCCGCATTAGGTTCATTTGATAAAAAAATGACTGTTAAGTTTGCCGGTGTTGATGAAGTTAAAAGTATTACTATTAAAGGCGAAGTTCTTTCTAAAGAAGATTATGCTAAATTAAAATCAGACAAACTTCCTTCAGATAAAAAAGCTCCTGCTAAAAAAGGATAAACTGACTTTCAACAATTTTAAAATGCCTCTGTTTATTGCAGAGGCTTTTTTATTTACTTTGTAAAAATATAATTCATGTTTGTAGATGCAATTGAAAAGGTGGCAGGCTTTACAAGGCCTGTAAATACTATTGTTAGAACCTATGGAGGCAAAAATGTTATTCCGGGTTCGGCAACTTTATTTTTTGTAAACAACGAAGCCCAGGCTGTTACCTGCAAACATGTAATGCAGATGCTGATAAATGCAGATAATATCAATAATCATTACCGCAATTTTTTAGAGGAAAAAAATAATCTTAAACAAGATGGTAAATACAAATCAAACTTAAAAGGTTTAGAACTTAAATATAAATTAAGCAACAACACTACTATACAGCTAAAAAATAATTTTGTTGATTGTGTAGATACAATGACAGGTTTTGAAGGACACCTTCACCCCACACTTGATTTAGCAATAATAAAATTCAAAGGCTTTAATAAAATTCATTATAGCGGCCATGCCGTTTTTGTGAAAGACAGTTCTACAATAAAGCAGGGAATGAACCTTTGCAGATTAGGTTTTCCATTTCCCGAATTTTCAAATTTCAGGTATAACTCCATAACTGATGATATAGAATGGAGTGATGGAATAAATCATTCACCTCGATTTCCGATTGATGGAATGATAACCCGCTTTTTGGGAGATGGAAAAAGTGTGTATGGAATTGAATTAAGCACACCGGGTTTACGTGGACAAAGCGGCGGGCCATTGTTCGACAAGAATGGGATAGTTTCAGGAATGCAGTATTCAACCAAACATCTTCATCTCGGGTTTGATATGGAGGAAAAAGAAATTATGATAAATAATGAAATAAAAAAGATTTCAGATTATTCATTTTTACATTTAGGGCAGTGTATTCATTCAGATGCAATTAAGTCGTTTCTTAATGAGCATAATGTAAAATATTACGAAGAATAGAACGCCCTTCAAATACTTTTGCTCATCTTTGCAAAATGTTAGAAATAAGCAAGCGCGGTATCGAAATGCCCGCCTCACCAATCAGAAAATTAGTTCCATTCTCTGAATCTGCGAAAGCAAAAGGAATAAAGGTTTACCACCTAAACATCGGCCAGCCTGATATTGAAACACCACCTGCAGCTCTGGAAGCAGTTAAAAATTGTGATATAAAAGTTTTAGAATATACTCATAGCGCAGGCACCGAAAGCTATCGTAAAAAACTTACTGAATATTATAAATCAAATGGTATTGATGTAACAAAAGATGAAATAATTGTTACCGCCGGCGGAAGTGAAGCAATTTTATTCGGATTTTTAGCGTGCCTTAATCCTGGTGATGAAATTATAATTCCCGAACCATTTTATGCAAATTATAACGGCTTCGCCATAGAAGCTGAAGTTATTGTAAAGCCTATTGGAAGCAGTATTGAATCCGGTTTTGCTTTACCTGAAATTTCTCAGTTTGAAAAAGCAATTACTCCAAAAACCAAAGCTATAATTGTTTGTAATCCAAATAACCCAACAGGATATTTATACAGCAAGGAGGAAATGGAAACATTAAAAGAAATTGTTTTGAAACACAATTTGTATCTTTTTGCTGATGAGGCGTACCGCGAATTTTGTTACAATGGCAGCCACACCAGCGCGATGCATTTGAAAGGTGCTGAGCAAAATGTGGTGCTAATGGATACAATTAGTAAAAGATACAGCGCCTGCGGCGGAAGAATAGGTGCCTTCATTACCAAGAATAAAAATGTGCTTAATACAGCAATGAAATTTGCTCAGGCAAGATTAAGCCCTCCATTTTATGGCCAAATACTTGCTGAAGCTGCAATTGATCTTCCTCATAATTATTTCGACGACACTAAAAAAGAATATTTAAAAAGACGCGATGTTCTTGTTAGCAGGCTCAATAAAATGGAAGGGGTTTTTTGCCCAAATCCCGGTGGCGCTTTTTATGCAATGGCAAAACTTCCGATTGATGATTGTGATAAATTCTGCCAGTGGCTGCTTGAATCATTTTCGTACAATTATGAAACAATAATGCTTGCTCCCGGAACCGGGTTTTACGCAACTCCAACTCTTGGTAAACAAGAAGTGCGGCTTGCTTATGTATTAAACTCCGATGAAATTAATAAGGCTATGGATTGCTTGCAGGAAGCATTAAAACAATATCCCGGAAAGACTTTATAAAATGTTGCATTCAATAGCGCCTTGGTTCGGGTATATAGCTTCGCTGAGTTTAATTATTGCCTTACTGGTAAACAGCGACTTAAAATTCAGATGGTTCAACGGATCCGGAAATGTACTTTTTATTACTTATGCATTAATAATTAATGCCTATCCTGTTCTGTTAACAAATGTAATTCTGCTTTGTATTAATTCTTACTATCTGGTAAAAATTTACACTAAGAATGAATTATTCGACCTTATAGAATTTAATGGCAAAGAAACACTTGCTGTAAAATTTTTGGAGCATCACAAAAGTGGCATCAGCGATTACTTCCCTGAATTCAATCCTGAAAATATTCAAGGGAAACTGAATTTTGTTGTTT
Source organism: Bacteroidota bacterium (assembly GCA_018268175.1). Lineage (GTDB taxonomy): Bacteria > Bacteroidota > Bacteroidia > Chitinophagales > Chitinophagaceae > Ferruginibacter. The sequence continues at coordinate 7,094 of JAFDXB010000146.1, forward strand.
TGAGAGATTTAGTTATTGCAAATATTTTTAGTGCAAAGGTAAACAGCAACGGAGATGCGGAAATTCTAATAAATTTTACAGTGCCTAAATACCGCGATTTTAAAATAGGAAAATTCATTTTTGAAAAAGAAAAAGATTATCTCATTTCAAAAGGAATAAAAAGAATAGTTTACAAAAAAGTTGCAAACAAGCATCACCAAAAATTTTTGAAAATAATGGGTTTTAAACCTGACCCTGCTGCCGGTGCTGCTATGGTAAAAACACTTTCTTAAAAGAATTAAATACCTCTAAAAATTAAAAAGGGCAAAAGAGTTTTTATCTTTTTGCCCTTTTTAAATATGTAGCTAAAAGGAAATTCTAAACAAAATAATCATTAGAATTACTTTGCACCCGGAGGGCAATTTTTCTTTAAAAAATCAGTATAAATCATAGAAAGATGCTCCCTTGTTGCGGGTGAATCATTTATACTATGGTCACGATTTGGATATGGCATAAAAGAGAAATTCTTTTTATATTTTATAAGTTCGTTAATCAATAATTCAGCATTGCTGTAATGAACGTTATCATCACCGGTACCATGAATCAGCAATAAATTTCCATTAAGATTTTTTGCATAGGTTAAAGCAGAACCCTTAATGTAATTATCCATATTTTCCGAAGGAAGACCCATATACCGCTCTGTATAAATATTATCGTAAGTAAACAAACTTGTAACAGGAGCGATTGAAATACCGGTTTGAAAAACATCAGGATATTGAAACAACAAATTAAGAGTTGATGAACCACCACCGCTCCATCCCCAAACTGCAACTCTTGAATTATCCATATATGGCAGTTCTAAAATCTTTTTTGCGCCCATTGCCATATCTCTGATATTAATGATGCCGTTTTTCTTGTAAATAGCTTTGCGCCACGCCGCTCCTTTTAATACAGGCGTTCCGCGATTATCAATCGCTACCTGTATATAACCATCCTTTCTCATGTTCCCTTTGTAAAGGAAATTTGTTTGCCTTCCAAAAATATCCTGAGTTGTAGAACTTGCAGGTTCGCCATAAACATAAAAAACAACAGGGTATTTTTTTGCAGGATCAAAATTTTCAGGCTTGTTTATCCAGGCATCAAGAGTTATCCCATCTTCGGTGGTTACTTTTATAAATTCAACATCATAAAGGTTCGAAGTCTTAATATTATTTGCAATACTTTTTGAAGCATCAACAGGTTTATTGTCCGGCAAAGAAACCCACTCACTTACACGGGGTGTATTGTGATTTGAAAAACTATGAAATGCAAATTTTGCCCCCGGTGAAATATCGTAACCGTGAGTTCCGCTTTCCGGCTTTTGCGAAACCAGTTCGGGTTTATCTTTTGGGTTATTAATCTTTACACGATACAAATAAAGTTGTGTAGCATTATAAGGCGAAGCAGTAAAATAAACAAAATTATTTGCTTCATCTATACTTTTAATTTCTTTGATATCATAATTTCCTTTTGTAATATCTGTTACAGATTTACCATCTCTGCTAATTTTGTAAATATGCCGCCAGCCGTCTTTTTCGCTAACCCATAAAAAATCTTGTCCTTTATTAACCCAATTCCAACCAACCGGGTTATCAGTATTTAAGTCTATCCATACGTCGTCACCTTCTGCCCAAAAAGTTTTTATTGAACCATCGTTTGTATTGCAATAAATAAGTTTACTTTCTTGTTGCTTTCTGTCTAAACGCTGAACTATTAATTCATTGTTTGCACTCCATTCCATTCTTGTAATGTAATGCTGGCGCGGATCGCCTTCAAAATTCATCCATCTTATAAAGCCATTTGACAGAGCAATAACTCCAATTTTTGCAGGTGATGGCGATTCCCCAACAATGGGATATTCTACAGGAATTATTTTCGAATAAAAGGAGTCGGTATTATTTATCATATAAAAATCGCGTACCTCACGTGCATCAATTTGCCAAAATGCAATACTTCTGCTGTCGGGGCTCCACCGAAAGCCATCCCGGCAATCAAACTCTTCCTCATAAACCCAATCAAAGGTTCCATTTATAAGTTTACGTGTGCCGTCCATAGTTAGTTTTCTAATATTGCCAGAAGCAACATCTTCAACATAAATATTATGTAAACTTACATATGCAACATATCGGCTGTCGGGCGAAAATTTTGCAAACATGAGCGATTGTGAAGGCAATGTTTTCCCTAATTGATAAAGTGAATTTTTATTCAGGTCCAGTATCCAGTAATCTCCTTTTGTATTTCGGCGCCAAACTTTTGCCGTATTTGCAAACAGTAAAATTTTAGAGTTATCATTACTGTAGTCAAAACTTTGAACATCAAGTGGAGAACTTTCACCGGCAGGTATCAAAGCTTCCTTTTTAATAACATAAGATTCTTTGCCTGACTTCACATCTACTTTTACAATATCACCATTTTTAAAAAGTGTGTACGCCGTTCCGTCGGAAGTCCAGTTAATTTGCGACTTAACAGAAAAAGCATGAATAATTAAAATCAGAAAAATAACAGCAATCCTGGTTTTCATACTTAATATTTTTCTAAAAATAAGTATTACCAATCACATTGAATGTGCGTTTTAAAAAATGATACACAACAGGTTCATATAAATTATTAACGGTAATTTTGAAGCATGGAACAATCCAGAATAAGGCTTGATAAATTTTTGTGGTCAATAAGGATTTTTAAAACAAGGGCTGCTGCCGCAGAAGCTTGCGAAAAAAACAAAGTTAAGTTTAATGATAAGCCTGCAAAAGCATCGAAATCAGTGAATATTGGAGATGAATACGAAATTAAAACTGAAACGCGGAAGTGGGTGATAAAAGTAACCGGACTGCTCGCAAACAGAGTGCAATTCAGCGAAGCTGTAAAATATTATTTGGATCTTACTCCTGAGCAAACCGACACATATAATTTTCAGCCTTCAGCATTTCACACAGGAAAAAGGCTTAGTAAAATTGGGCGGCCAACAAAAAAACAAAAACGTGAAATTGATAATTTTAATAACAGTTCCGGTGAAAATTTTAGCGAATGAAAATAGATATTCTTACTGTTGTTCCGGGCTTGCTTGATGGAGCTTTCTCTCATTCTATTTTAAAGCGTGCCGCTGATAAAAAGTTATTAGAAATAAATGTTATCAACTTAAGAGATTATACCAATCTGCCTCGGGCACAGGTTGATGATTATCAGTTTGGAGGCGGTGCAGGAATGGTTTTAATGATTGAACCTTTAGTAAATGCAGTAGAATCGTTACAGCAAAAATCAATTTACGATGAAATTATATTTCTCACTCCCGATGGAAAAACTCTAAATCAAAAACTCGCAAATTCTCTTTCACTAAAAAACAATTTACTTTTAATTTGCGGGCATTATAAAGGAATAGACCAAAGGTTTAGAGACAACTTCGTTACTATGGAAATTAGCATTGGCGATTATGTTTTAAGCGGAGGCGAACTCGCTGCTGCCGTGCTTGCAGACAGTATTGGGAGGTTGATTCCCGGAGTTTTAAATGATGAAAGTTCAGCGCTTACAGATTCATTTCAGGATGACCTTCTGGCACCGCCAGTTTATACAAGGCCTGAAGACTTTCGCGGTATGAAGGTTCCTCCGGTTTTGATGAGCGGCAACCATAAATTAATTGAAGAATGGCGACATGAAAAAGCTGTTGAAAGAACACAGCTTTTAAGGCCTGATATTTTTAAATCATAATTTCTTTACCCATAAGTATTCAGCAAATCCAAGCACATCCCAAAAAATATTGCCTTGTAACTTTTTGCCCTTAATAAAATTTACAAAAATCCTGAATGGCATCGCAATTATAAATGCAGCATTTCTTCTTGTTCCTGATTTTAAAACTTTACAATTATGTGATTTAAACAGATCGCTCAATTCGCCGACAGAATATATTCTTACGTGTGTGGGATCATCATAAAAATTTAATGTTCCATGCATTGACGGCAATTTTTTACTTTTTTCTCCGGGATATTCAATATATAAAAAACCGCCCCTTTTTAATTTTGGTAATAAAGCTTTTATTACTTCATCACCATTAAATAAATGTTCAATTACATGAACCATCCAGATTCCATCAAAATAATTATCAGGAATGGAATCAAATTTTAAAGAAGTGAGATCAAGCTGATAGAATCCTTTCATTGCACTGAAATCATCTTCAGAATTATTGTAATCGCGTTCAAGGTCAACACCATGATATTCGCAATTTGGAAATACATTTGTTATTTTGGTTGCCGAATGGTTGCCGGCACCTACATCTAAAAGGATAAATCTTTTATCTCCGAATGATTTGCGAAGAAATTTTATTTTTGAAACAAATGAGGAAGCAAAGGTTTTTAAACTCAATTCAAATTTTAACACCAAAAATAACGTACTTTATATTTTTGACTACAAATAATTTTTATGGAAAAATACACCGGAAATATAGTTGACATTTTTAATGAAAATATATTTTTTGGAACTGTTACAGTTGTAAATGGAAAAATTTATTCTGTTGAAAAAACAGAAGACAAAATTGCGCCGGGCGAACCTTATATTATGCCGGGTTTTACTGATGCACATGTACATATTGAAAGTTCATTACTTATACCATCTGAATTTGCACGGCTTGCAGTGAGGCATGGTACAGTTGCCACAATCAGCGATCCGCATGAAATTGCAAATGTTTGCGGTATGCCCGGTGTTGAGTTTATGATAGATAATGGTAAATCTGTTCCTTTTAAATTTCATTTTGGTGCACCTAGTTGCGTACCTGCAACGATTTTTGAAACTGCGGGTGCTTCATTAAATTCTAAGGATGTAGATTCTCTTTTACAAAAACCTGAAATATATTACCTCAGTGAAATGATGAATTTCCCGGGAGTTTTAAATAATGATCCTGAAGTAATGGAGAAAATTGCTTCGGCAAAAAAATATAACAAACCTGTTGATGGACATGCGCCGGGCCTCCGAGGTGAAGAAGCTAAGAATTATATCAACGCAGGAATATCTACAGACCATGAATGTTTTACAGAAGAAGAAGCTCTTGATAAATTAAAACATGGAATGAAAATATTAATAAGAGAAGGTAGTGCCGCAAAAAACTTCGAGGCTCTTGCCGGCCTTATTAATGTTTATTATAAAGAAATTATGTTTTGCTCAGACGATAAACATCCGGATAGTTTATTGGCAGGGCATATAAATTCACTTTGTGCCAGGGCAGTTGCAAAAAATATCCCTTTATTTAAAATCCTTACAGTTGCTTGTATAAATCCGGTTTTACATTATAACATGAATGTTGGATTATTAAGGCTCGCTGATCCTGCAGATTTTATTATTGTTGAAGATCTAAAAGATTTTAAAGTTTTGAAAACTTTTATTGATGGTATTAATGTTTCGTCTGATGGTGATAGTTATATAAAAAGCACTTACGCAGAACCAATAAATTATTTCAATTGTGAACATATTTCAACGCATGATCTCGATGTAAATTATGATGGCAAAAACATAAATGTTATTGGCGCACTTGACGGGCAATTAATTACCGAGAACCTATCAGTTCAACCTAAGCATGAAAATGGAAAAATTATTGCTGATTTAAAAAATGACATTCTAAAAATTGTTGTAATTAACCGCTACACAAAGTCGCCGGTAGCAAAAGCTTTCATCAAAAATTTTGGTTTAAAAAAGGGTGCACTTGCTTCTTCAGTTGCACATGACAGCCACAATATTGTAGCAGTTGGCGTTTCAGATGAAGCAATTGCAAAGGCCGTTAATTTGGTTATAGATCATAAAGGCGGTTTGGCTGCAACAGGCGACAGAGACATTGTTTTGCCGCTTCCGGTAGCCGGATTGATGAGTAATGAGGACGGTTTTAAAATTGCTGATTTGTACACTCAGCTCGACAATTTTGTGAAGGAGGATTTAGGAAGCACATTAACTGCTCCGTTTATGACATTATCCTTTATGGCGCTTCTGGTAATTCCGCATTTAAAACTAAGCGATAAAGGATTATTTAACGGAGATAATTTTACATTCGTTAATTAACCGGCGTTGCCGAAATTATTGACACGGAAACGCTATCTGTGCCTCTTGGAGTAAAATATTTTGATTTAAATTTTATACTTGCACCCGGGTTTATTTCTTCATAAACTGTGTCTTGGTCTTCTTCTAAAAGAGCAGCGGTTTTACTGTAAAATCTAAGTTTAAGATGAATATCCTTGTAAGTTACCATCTTGGCCTTATTGAATAAGTTTACCTTAACAACGGTTTGTTTTAATAAATTTTTTTTACTTGAAATCTGCACATCTAAAAATTTCTGAGGAGCCTTGCGTTCAATTACCGAAATATCTTCTTTGCTTTTTTCGTATTTATTTTCATTTATATCGTATTTTGGAGAATTGGTACAACTCATTAACAAAATTGAAAATATAACCGGAATAAAATATTTCATATTTGAGATTTTAATAAAAATAATTAAATATATACTGCCTTTATAGAAAAAATTAAGCTTATAGCAAATTTTACAATAGTTTTGTCAACCTTCATAATTATCCCACATGGTAAAAAATTTCAGTACCGAACATTCCCTCATAAGTAATTGGGTAAGTGAATTGAGAAATGTTGATGTTCAGAACGACAGGATGCGTTTCCGTAAAAATCTTGAACGCATTGCCGAAGTAATTGGTTATGAAATTAGCCGTGGAATGGAGGTTGAAGAGGTTGATATTACTACTCCTATGGGAATAGCTACATGTAAAGTGCTTAAGCAACAACCTGTGCTGGCAACAATATTAAGGGCAGGGCTTAGCATGCACAATGGTTTGCTTAATTATTTTGATAAGGCAGACAATGCATTTTTAAGTGCGTACAGAAAACACCATAAAGATGGGTCATTTGAAATTCGGATGGAATATATGAGTTGTCCGGCAATTGAAAACCGCGTAGTTATTTTAAGCGACCCTATGCTTGCAACAGGTTCATCACTTGTAAAATCAATGGAATATCTTCGCGAAGAAGGAAATATTAAACAACTTCATATAGTTTGCGCAATTGCATGCACTGTTGGCATTGAATATGTATTAAGAGAAGACCCCTCAGTGCATATTTGGTGTGGGGCAATTGACGATGAATTGACTGCAAAAGGCTATATTGTTCCCGGGCTAGGCGATGCCGGAGATTTGGCTTATGGGTCAAAAGTTCAGAGCTAAAAAAATAGAAACCGTATTAATCCAATTTCAAAAGCAAAAACTTATCTTTATAATTGATCTTTTGAAAATTAAAAAATGAAAAAATATTCCATTTTTGTAATAGCGGTAATGTTATTTAGCGGGTTAAAAGCTCAAGACCCGCATTTCTCTCAGTTTTTTGCATCTCCGCTTACTCTTAATCCTGCATTTGCAGGGAAATTTGATGGTACATGGAGGCTTGCGGCTAACCACCGCGATCAGTGGCCTTCAATTCCAAAAGCTTATGTAACTACAAGCGCATCAATTGATTTCGGAATTCTAAAAAGTAAACTCCCTGAAGGAGATATATTTGGTATTGGTATTTCCGGTGTTTCCGATGCAAGTGCAAACAACCAGCTTAAGCTTAACTATGGTTCTCTAACTCTTTCATATCACAAAGCTCTTGATGATAATGGATATAATACAATAGGTGCCGGTTTCCAGGGCTCTTACTCAAGCATGAACCTTGATATTTCAAAACTAACTTTTGAAAGCATGCTTCAACAAAATGGTTTTACCGGCCAATCGGGAGAAGTTTTAAATAACGGTAATAATCAAAGTTATCTCGACATGAATGCCGGTTTGCTTTTTTCAGGGTCATCAAACGGTATCAATAATTATTATTTGGGAGCTTCAATGTATCACATCAATAAACCAAAAGTTTCTTTTAAAGATCAAAACTGGCATTTGAATGGCCGCGTTACAGTTCATGGTGGAGGATCATTTCCAATAACCGATGTACTGAATATTAATCCTTCATTTATTTATCAGTTACAGGATAAAGCTTCTGAAACCATATTGGGCGCTGCATTTGGGTTTAATGCTAATGGCGATAACGATAACCCTACTAATGTTTATTTGGGAAGTTGGTTACGATTAAATGATGCAATTATTCCCTATATAGGTTTGGAATTTTCCGGATTTAGAATTGGCGCCAGCTACGATGTAAATATCAGCAGCCTTAAGGCGGCAACAAACAATCGCGGTGGTTCGGAATTTTCAATTATTTATATTCGTAAACCTGCTGAAGTAAAGGGAATACCTTGTCCTCGATTCTAATATTTTTAATTGTAGGTAGTTGATTGATGAGTATGAATTATCCATTCAACACTTTCGACATAGTATAAATTTTATTTCTCAGTTCTATAATTGTTTCATTCCTTCGGAGCACAAAGTCATACTCGTAAATAACCTCTATGTACTTTGAGTGAGTTATCAAAAAATGATGATATCAATTGGAAATGTATAAATGTAAATAGCCTAACTTTTTATTTTGCCGCTTACATAAGGATTACCTTTTATGAAATACCTGTATTCCAGCAATGCATCATCTCCTGCATAATCAACACCAATCCTTTTGCTTTTACCAATCATATTTTTATCAACAATATATCCATCATCATAAATAAAAATCTCAAATTTATTTAACGGTAAACCGGATTGACTTTTGTTTATTCCCAATGCCTTACCTATGTTTCCCGGCCCACGAGTAATGGAGTAATCCCATTTAATTTTTCCAGATCTTCTTAGCATAATATCAGTTCCATTAATGGGTTCGCCTGCTCTTATAAGTATTGCATCTGCAATTCCTTCGTCAGAAGTTACAATGTTCAGCATATTATGAATACCATAGCATAAATAAATATAAGCAGTACCCCCCTCACCATACATGTGTTCATTCCTGTTAGTGCGCCTGCCATTAAATGCATGGCTTGCTTTGTCCACAAAATGAACGTAGGCCTCCGTTTCAACAATTCTTACAGAAACTTCTTCACCATTAATTTTAGTGATTATAATCTTCCCTAACAGTTCAACAGCAATTTGGTTAACATCCTTTCTTTTAAAAAATGCCTTTGGCAGAAGTTTCATTATTTGCAATTTATGAAGTTCTAAATTGTTTGTACTTAACTTTACTTATATGCTTCGAGAAATAATAATAGCATTCCAGTCATACCGGGATGCACATTTTTTTATTAAGAATAATCGTTTGTGGAAATGGATTATAATTCCCGGGCTTATTTATATGCTTATGTTTTTTGTGGGAATTTATTTGTTTTACCTTACAAGCAACACTGCAATAAAATTTGTTTTACAGGCGAGCGGAATTAAAGCATGGCTTGATAACATGCATGACTCGTGGTTGAATTTTATTTTTATTCTGGGGCAGATTATGGTTCATCTTATTCTTCTGCTATTTTATTTTTCACTATTTAAATTTTTGTTTCTAATAATTGGTTCACCGGTGTTTGCTTACTTAAGCGAGAAGACAGAAAGTATAATTGAAGGAAAAGAATATCCTTTCAGTTTTAAAAAATTAATTACTGATATTATTCGTGGGGTGAGAATTGCTTTGAGAAATATTGTCTGGCAATCAGTATATCTTCTTGCTATTTTTATATTGTCATTTATTCCAATTGCAGGATGGATAGCACCAATGGTTGCACTGTTTATGGAATGTTACTATCTCGGCTTTTCAATGCTTGATTATAACAGTGAAAGAAACAACCTTAGTTATTCCCAAAGCGTTGAATTTGTTGGAAGGCATAAAGGCTTGGCAATTGGCAATGGAATGGTTTTTTACCTTATGCACACTATACCTTTTATAGGATGGATTTTTGCTCCAAGTTATGCAGTTGTAGCTGCAACATTAAGCATATTAAAAGCACGTAAAAAACAAATATTAATTTAATGCCTACAGTTTTTCTTGTTCCTTCTTTCATTGCTGAAAATGCTATAAACACAATCCCACCCTATGTTTTAGATGCAGTTAAAGAATGCAACGTAATTTTTGCCGAAAACATACGCACAACAAGAAGATTTTTAAAAAGCATTGACAAAGAAATTAATATAGATAATTTTGAATGGTTCGAAATTCACAAATCTGAAATTGAACACCTTTCCGATTTCAAAAAAAAGGTCAGCGAAAATAAAAATATTGCAATCATCAGCGAAGCCGGTTGCCCGGGAATTGCCGACCCCGGTCAAAAATTAGTTGAAATAGCCCAAAAGGCCGGATGCAGTATAAAACCTCTTGTAGGGCCCAGCAGTATTCTTCTTGCCCTCATGGCAAGCGGCATGAACGGCCAGCAATTTGAATTTGTGGGATATCTTCCGGTTGACCAATTAGAAAGAGAAAACAGATTGCGTGAACTTGAAAATGCTTCCTCGAAAAATTTATCATCCAAAATTTTTATTGAAACTCCTTACCGTAATGATAAATTATTTGAATCTATAATTAAAACATGCCGGCCTGACACTCTTCTTTGCATTGCAAAGGATATAACAGGAAAAAATGAATTTATAAAAACCAAACCTGTTGCGGAGTGGAAAAAGGATATCCCTTCTTTGCATAAGCAAACTGTTGTTTTTATAATATATGCAGGATTTTAATGGCCCGCCAAATTTTGTTTTAATAAACAGGCCTTATTATCACGTAAATTGCAACTCAATATTATTGTATGAACATAGCAATTGTATGCTACCCAACTTTCGGCGGCAGCGGCGTGTTGGCCACAGAGCTTGGAAAAGCGTTAGCAGATAAAGGACATAATGTACATTTTATAACATATCAGCAGCCTGTTAGATTAAACGGCTTCTTTGCTAATATTTATTATCATGAAGTTCGTGTTCCTACTTATCCATTGTTCGATTTTCCTCCTTATGAAACCGCATTGGCAAGCGCTATGGTTGATGTGGTGCAAAATCATGATATTGACCTCTTACATGTTCACTATGCAATTCCACATGCATCATCAGCATACCTTGCCAAGAAAATTCTTGAAAAACAAAATAAAAATATTCCGGTTATTACAACCCTTCACGGAACAGATATTACTCTTGTTGGCAAAGACAAAACTTACAGCCCCGTTGTAACTTTTTCAATGGAGGAAAGTGATGTGTTAACTGCTGTTTCAGAAAATTTAAAAAGTGAAACTTATAAAAACTTTGAAATCAGTAAAGAAGTTGAAGTAATTCACAACTTTGTTGATGTGGCCCGCTTTCATAAAAAACCAATTGAGGCATTTAAATCGCTAATTGCTCCTAAAGGAGAAAAAATAATTGTACATGCATCTAACTTTAGGCCGGTAAAGAGAGTTGACGATGTTATAAAAACATACTTACTCATTAATGAAAAAATTCCATCAAAATTATTATTAATTGGTGATGGCCCTGAAAGGCCTGTTCTTGAATCTTATTCCCGGAAACTTGCATGCCATAATGATATAAGATTTTTGGGCAAGCAAGAACAAATGGAAGATATTTTACCAATAGCTGATCTTTTTCTTTTGCCAAGTGAGTATGAAAGTTTTGGCCTTGCTGCCCTTGAAGCAATGGCTGCAGAAGTGCCCGTAATATCAACAAATGCCGGAGGATTGCCGGAAATAATTATTGATGGTTACTGCGGATATATGAGCAACATTGGCGACACTCAGAATATGGCAGAAAATGCATTGAAAATTTTAAGCGATGATACTATACATCATTCTTTTAAATTAAATGCTTTGCATCAGGCAGAAAAATTTGATATACACAATATCATTCCTAAATATGAAGCTCTATATAAAAGAGTTATTTCCTGAGCCATGTTTCAGGGTCGTATCCATGCTTTTCATCGCTGATGTAAAAGTCTATTGCCCCGTTTCCGTAAATTCCTGTTGCAACTTTACCCAGCACTTGACCCGTAGTTACGTTTTGGCCTGTTTCCACAGAAACGTTTGAAAGGTTGCTATAGGTTGTAAAATACCGGCCGTGCTGCAAAACAAGTACATACATACCATCAATATTCACAATTCTGGAAACCGTGCCGTTAAACACTGATTTTACTGAAGTTCCTACATCAGCAGCAATGGATATTCCTTCGGTAAATATACTTGCATCACCACTTGGAAGTTTATTATTTCCATAATGAAGAATAACTGTTCCTCTGTCAACCGGCCATGGAAGAGAGCCTTTATTTTTAGTGAAACTGTTATTAAGTTCAATATTTTCTGCATTTAGCAAAACGCTCTCCGGCTGCG
>JAFDXB010000147.1 GCA_018268175.1 Bacteroidota bacterium
AAAATAAAAAAAGAGGCTGCGATAACAGCCTCTAAAAAAACAAAACAAACAATAATTTATAGTACGCTTACGCTTCCTGTTTTTATGCGCTTACCGTTTTTATCGGATAACTCAACCCAATAAATTCCTTTGCCGTGTTTCCTTAAATCAACATGCATTGGCTGGTAAGGTGTAGCAATTATGTAAGTTGCCACAAATACCCTCGCCCCTTTTGAATCAAAAACAGTTACGGTTGCCGGACCGGTATATGCATTTCCATGTCCATAATATGCAACGTTAAACTGGCCAGTGTTAGGACTTGGATAAATAAACATCCTGCCATCAGCAGAATCTCTTATTGTAACAGAATTCGTTGAAGATCCTACACATCCATTAGCTGCCGTTGCGGTTAGAGTATAAGTGCCCAAATTTGCGCTGCTAACAGTATAGGTTGCTGATGTTGCACCCGGTATTGCATTACCACCCACATACCATTGGTATGATGCTGCAGGAGAAGGAATAACTGTTGCACTTAGTGTAGTAGTTAACCCCGGATATAATGCTGTAATTGCAGGCGTGTTAATAACAACAGATGGAACAGGGTTTACTGTTAATATTGCGGCCGGTGTGGTAATTGTACCGCATGGCTCACCTGAAACTATCACCCTTACTTGCTTGCCGCTATCAGATAAATTTACTGTTGAGAATGTATAACTGCTTCCGTTAGCTCCTGAAATATTTGTAAATGTTGCTCCGTCATCGGTGCTTAACTGCCACTGATAAAGTAATCCTGAACCGGTAGCATCTACACTGAATGTTGCGTTGCCATCAATACATGCACTTACTGAAACAGGTGCAGTGTTTATTGTAACAGATGAATTTACAACAAGTGTTACAGCATCCGATAAAGTTCCATCAGGTGCGCAAGCACTTGTAATTAAAACTCTGTACTTATTGTTGTTTAATGCAGTTTGTGCATTTGCAATACTGTAAGTTGCAGATGTGGCCCCTGATATATTTGAATAAGTGGCCCCGCCGTCTGTACTTACCTGCCACTGATAACCCAGCCCTGTTCCTGTAGCAGCTACGCTGAATGAGGCATTCGCGCCGGCGCATAATGTCACATCTTCAGGTTGTGTATTAATTGTAACTACAGTATTTACATTTAAAGTAACAGGCGTTGAAGTTACAGTTCCGCAACTGTTTGTGGCAGTAACTCTGTATTTGTTACCATCCATTGAAGCAGTTACATTTATTAATTGAAGTGTTCCGGTAGTTGCCCCGCTTACAGTTGTATAAGTAGCTCCTCCATCAGTACTTACTTCCCAAACATAAGTAGGTGAGCCGGTGATAACTGCTGTTATTGTTGCATCAGAACCATTGCAAGCCCCTGTATTTACCGGCGCTGTAGTAATTGCAGGAATAGGATTTACAGTTAAGGTTGCGTTTTGTGAATTTAATGTGTTACACTGGCTTGAAACTTTTACTCTGTAAATATTTCCGTTTAAAGATGCTGTTGTAGCTCCTGTAGAATATGTAGTTGATGTTGCGCCTGTAATATCGGTAAATGACGTTCCACCGTTTGTACTTACCTGCCACTGATATTGAACTCCGGTTCCTGCACCTGCAACAGTAAATGTTGCCGCAGGCCCTTCACATGTGGTAACAGAAACAGGCTGTGTTGTAATACTTGCTGTTGTGTTTACAATTAAATTTACCGGTGTTGTGGTGATTGTTCTGCATGGATTTGTAACAATTACCTGATATGAATTTCCGTTCATTGAAGCTGTAACACCCGGCAAATTTAAAGTTGCAGAAGTGGCACCGGGTATGTTTGCAAAACCGCTTCCTGTGTTAACCTGCCATTGATATGTTCCGGTACCGCTAATTACAACACTAAAGGATGCATCCTGCCCGGTACATGCATTTGCCGCAACAGGTGCGGTTACTACATTAATGGAAGAATTTACAGTCAATAGTGCATTGTTTGAATTAACAGTGTTACACTGGCTCGAAACCACCGCTCTGTAAATGTTTCCGTTTTGAGATGCTGTAGTTGATGCAATTGAATAAGTTGCGGAAGTAGCTCCTGAAATGTTGGTAAAACTTGTGCCACCATTTGTGCTAACCTGCCACTGTATTTGAACACCTGTGCCTGATGCCCCAACAGTAAATGTTGTAGCGGTTCCTTCGCAGGTTGTTACAGCCGCCGGCTGAGATGTTATAGATGCTGTTGTATTTACAACCAATGCTACAGGTGTACTTGTAAATCCGCCGCAGGCTGATGTAACTATTACCTGATAAAGGTTTCCGTTCATGCCGGAGGTAACAGATGCAAGGTTTAAAGTAGAAGATGTTGCGCCGGGAATATTTACAAAACCACTGCCTGTATTCACTTGCCACTGATAAGTTGCAGTTCCATTTACAACAATATTAAACGATGCATTTTGCCCACTGCATGCATTTGCCGCAACCGGATCGGTTACTACATTTACTCCGGAATTTACTGTTAATACAGCATTGCCCGATGTGGCAGAAGTACACTGATTTGAAACGATTACCCTGTAAATATTTCCGCTCATTGCAGCAGTAGTTACTCCTGTATTGTACGAAGCAGATGTTGCTCCGGAAATATTTGTCCAGTTTGCTCCTCCATTTGTACTTACCTGCCACTGATATGTTGTGGCTCCTGTTGCTACAACACTAAAAGTTACAGGTGTACCCTGACAAACAGTTGCTGCAGCAGGTTGAGAAGATATTGCCGGCGGATTTCCTCCTGATACTATAAAAGTAATATCCCTGGTTTTTGTAATCCCTGATGCAACTCCGGTAACAACAATTGTATAAGTACCATTTGCTAGAGTGTTAGCATTATTTAATGTAACCTGAGTTGAATTTCCGGGAGTTACCGGATTCACGCTGAATGTTACAGAAGTTCCCGCAGGCGCCCCTGATGCAGTCAATTGAATTGGAGCAGAAAACCCGCTAACAACTGTAGTACCTAAAGTTGCACTTGCAGTTGCTGAACCGTTACATGTTATATTTACCGGAGCCGGTGATGTAAAATCATATGTTGGTGCGGCAGAACCTGAAATTGTGAAATTATTATTTGAAACATCAAAATAAATATTTCCAATTGCTTCAACTCTTACTCTTGCAGTAGTTGTTGGGCCGCCTGTTATTGTAAGTGTTTCCGAACCATCATTCGGTGTACTTTCCGCCAAAACAATAGGATAAGTCATTCCACCGTCGGTGGATAATGTAATTTTTACATTCTGAGTATTTATAGGAGCAACATTTGTATTTGCTACGCTCCATTTTATTGTTTGGCTGCTGCCGTTTGGATAATTTTCAAAACCATTTGGAACCAATACTTCAAAGGGCCCCGTATTTTCAACAGTTTTAATTTGGAAAATTTCTGAAACCTGGCAACCATCACCACCGGTTACCACACCTCCTCCACCTGCTCTGTTATCTCTAACTGTAAATCTAAACTTCATTGTTCTCGCTACATTTGGCAATGTTTCTCCTTTCAATCCTCCCATTGTTGCAGAAGGATTTACAGGATAATTAGCAAGAATAACGGCTATATCCGGAAATGTTCTTACGCCTGTTGTTTTTGGAATACGTGCCTTAAATAAAGGCGCAGTAGTGCTGTTTGCTCCTCCGCTCCAAGTTGTTGTTGGGCCAAGATCCCATTCCTCCCAACTATAAGTTAATGCATCGCCATCAGCATCTGTTGCAGCTCCGCTCAATGTAAATGGCGTTAAAATAGGAATGTTCATGTTATTATTAGACATTGCTGTAATAACAGGAAGAGTATTACCGGTAGGCGTTGCAACTTTACATGCGCCTCCTGAAGAAAGAAATATGCTTATTTGATCAAAACTCTTTGTGTGAAACATTGGATCACTGTGATTTTGAAGATCATCATTATCGCATATTGATGCATATCCCATAATTGTAGTTCCACTTCCCGGCTCGTATGCCGAACTTGAAGACCTGTTTCCACCTCCGCAGCTTCCTGCAGAACTGTTAAAGGTATGGCCTGCTCCGAATTGATGCCCGATTTCATGTGATACATAATCAATATCATAAGCATCACCATACGGACGGTTTATTCCGGTAATCCCTCTTGCTTTTTGAGCATCATTACATACTACACCAAGTCCTGCAAGTCCGCCTCCACCTGTGCTGAAAGTATGGCCAATATCAAAATTTCCTGAGCCTATAGCAGCAGTAATTACATTTTGGCTTTCGCCGATTAAAGCGCCAGGATTATTGTTTGTAAACGGATCGGTTGTAGGATTGGTATAAATAATACTTTCTTCATTATC
>JAFDXB010000148.1 GCA_018268175.1 Bacteroidota bacterium
GGTATTGGAGGAATGAAATTAATTGAACATCTTAATTACAATCCGGATTTGTATCATTTTAATGAAGCACATGCCGTTAGTGGTGCATTTTATCTTCTTAAAAAGACAAATGATCTGCCTTATGTGAAATCAAAAACAGTATTTACAACTCATACTCCTGAAGAAGCAGGAAATGAATTGCATGATATTCATTTATGTGAGAAGATGGATTATTTCAGTGGTGTGGATATTAATATGGTCAAGCAATTAGGAGGTGCACCAAATGATATGTTCAACCATTCGCTTGCAGCTTTGCGAATGGCACATAAAGCAAACGGAGTAAGTAAACTTCATGGAGAAGTTGCGCGCCACATGTGGGGAAAGTATGATCATATTTGTGAGATTACTTCAATTACAAATGCTCAGAACTGGCATTATTGGGCAGATAAACAATTATATGGTTTTGCAGATTCACACAACATGCCCGGCTTTACCGACAGAAAAAGATATTTAAAAAAGAGGGCGATGGAATTAATTGCTGATAATTCCGGTAAGCTTTTTAATCCTGACGTTTGTACCATAGTGTGGGCAAGACGTTTTGCAGGTTATAAAAGAGCTGACCTTATTACAAGAGATAAGGAAAGGTTTGAAAGGTTACTCACAAACACTAAATATCCTGTTCAAATAGTATGGGCCGGGAAGCCTTACCCATTGGATAACCCTGAAATAATTACACTTAATAATCTAATTGATCTCAGTAAAAGGCATCACAATATTGCGGTTTGTTTAGGGTATGAACTTACTTTAAGCAAGAGGTTAAAACAGGCTTCGGATATATGGTTGAACAATCCCCGTGTGCCACGGGAAGCAAGTGGTACAAGTGGTATGTCGGCCGCAATGAATGGTGCAGTAAATTTCAGTACTAATGATGGCTGGATCCGCGAGTTTATTAATCACGGAAATAACGGCTTCGTGGTTCCTGATGCTGATTATACAAATATGTCAACTTACGATCATGATATGTATGATCTTGAAAAAATTTATGATATTCTGGAGAACCAGATTTTGCCTCTTTATTATGAAAACAGGGAGGTATGGCAGCAAATTATGAAGAATGGAATGCGTGATGTTCGTTGGCATTTTGATAGCAACAGAATGGCGAAAGAATATTATGAGATTTTATATAAGTAGATTGGGGGTTGGGAATGGTTTTTAGAAATATGTCTGTTCAATTTGCATTATTATTTTATTTAGCATAAAAAAAGCCCGGCTTTACCGGGCTTAAAATTTTCCTCTTAAAATTATCTACTTAACGGAAAAAGTATTTTCTACTTTTGCCTCTGAAGAAATCTCCATTGTTTGGCCCATTACTTCTGTTGATCCATCAGTTTTTGCAGTTGAATTTTTCTTTGATACAATTCCGGTGGTTGTGTTAACATAAAGCGTTCCTGCATTATTTATTTTCATATCAATTGCAACTTCCATTCCTTGCATTTCAGACGTTGTTTTGATATTTGTGAAAACTTTAAAATCTACAGTTGCAACATTACCGCTTACATCTTTTAATGTGTAAGTTGTAAGTATATTCATTCCTTTATCATTTTTTATAACTGTCCAACTGTCGCCTTTCTTTTTGCCGTCCGGAATAATTAAAAACATTTCATTTAATGCACCTGATATGTTAGAACTTCCGTTCATTAAATCTTCCATAATATCATCATTATCTACAGCGGTAAGAGAAGTCACTGCTCCTGTTTTACCATCAATTGAATAACTTTCTTCAACATTCAGCTTTTCTTTTAAGGCCTCATTCATTTCCTTTGAGTTTTTGTCAGGTTTTTCGGAATCAAATTCCTGTTCATAACCACTTCCGCTGCTTGAAAGTTTTAATTTAGAAATCTTTGCTTTAACTATGTAATTATCTCCGGAAATATCAACAACTGTTCCTTCAAGAGTTGTAGTTGATTTTGAATTCATATCCATTCCGGTCATCGTCATGGTTTGCTTTGAATCGCTGATAATTTCAATTTTTTGGCCTTTGCTTAAATTAACTTTGTCGGTAAATTTTTGAGCATTTACACTCAGGCTCGTTAAAAGAATAAGGGCAGATAGATTAATAATTTTCATTTTTAAATTTTTTATTTTTAAAATAAAGATAAGTTTAAATGTTATATGATACAGATAATTTTAAAGGCACAAACAATCTAATTTTTATTGATGGAAATTGTATTTTATGTAACCGCCTGTCGAGGTTTATTATTTCCCACGATAAAAAGAAAATTTTCAAATTCGCCGAACTTGATGGCAAAACATTTTCAAATCTGAGTCTAGCAAAATCAACTGATTCAATTGTTTTATTCAGCAATAAAAAAACATTTATTAAATCTGAAGCTGTTTTTAAAATTGCCCAACTTTTGGGTGGAAAGTTTAAGCTATTGTTGATGTTTAAGATACTTCCCAAATTTATTACTGATTTTATTTATGATAAAATAGCTGCCTCCCGATATAAAATTTTCGGGAGGTCAGATAAATGTTTAGTAAAATCAATGTTTACAGATAGATTCTTAGATTAAAAGCCGCATAAATCTTTCAATTTCGCCCGTGCAGAATAAGTTTCTTGCGCATACATTTGTGCTTTATGCATTTATTAAATTGGTAACCGCAAAGCCCGCAAAGGAGTTAGCACAAAGTTGGCTATTTGATTTAAAAAATATCTTTAAATAAATTTTTAAATTAAAAATCTGCATAAGAACTTACCGGTTCGCAGGTGCAAATTAAGTTACGGTCGCCGGCTGTATTGTTAACACGGCTTACTGACGGCCAGAATTTATTTTGCTTTACATATTCCAATGGGAATGCTGCTTTTTCTCTTGTATATGAACGATTCCAATCATCACTGCAAATTACAGATTGCGTATGAGGAGCATTTTTCAATACGTTATCAATTTTATCGGCAGAGCCGTCAGCAACTTCCTGAATTTCTTTTCGAATATTTAAAAGAGCATCGCAAAACCTGTCTAATTCAGCTTTGTCTTCACTTTCAGTTGGTTCAATCATTATAGTTCCCGGAACGGGAAAACTTAAAGTTGGAGCATGAAAATTATAATCCATTAACCTTTTTGCTACATCTTCAGCTTCAATACCTGCTTGTTTAAACATTCTAAGATCAACAATAAATTCGTGGGCACAGCGGTTGTTCATGCCGGAATATAAAATTGCGTAATCATTCTCAAGTCTCTTCTTCATATAATTTGCATTCAGGATAGAATAGCAGGTGCTTTTCTTCAATCCTTCTGCGCCAAGCATTTTTATATAACCATAACTTATTAAAAGGATGCTAGCACTGCCAAATGCAGCAGCACTAACGCTTCCGCTGCCTTTATTGCTTTGGCCGGTGGAAAAATGTTTTGGTAAATAAGGCGCAAGTTTTTCATTCACGCAAATAGGCCCCATTCCCGGCCCGCCTCCGCCATGCGGAATTGCGAATGTTTTATGAAGATTCAAATGGCAAACATCAGCACCAATAAAACCCGGGCTTGTAAGTGCAACCTGTGCATTCATGTTTGCGCCATCCATATAAACAAGTCCGCCATTTTCATGAATAATGTTACATATCTCAATTATGCTTTCTTCAAATACACCATGTGTGCTTGGATATGTAACCATTAATCCTGCAAGATCATTTTTATATTTTATTGCATTTTGCCGAAGGTCTTCAACATCAATATTTCCGGCTTCATCGCATTTAGTAACCACCACTTTAAAACCCGCCATTACTGCTGAAGCAGGATTGGTGCCATGTGCGGAAATTGGTATTAAAATAATATTTCTGTTAGAAGCATTATGGTCTTCATGATAAGAACGTATTGTAAGTAAACCTGCATATTCGCCTTGGGCGCCGCTGTTTGGCTGAAGTGAAGTTGCATGGAAACCGGTAATATTACTAAGCCAGTTTTCGAGTTCCTCGATAATTACTTTATAACCTTTCCATTGACTTGCCGGAGCGTAAGGATGAATGTTGTTGAATTCTGCCCACGAAACAGGAATCAGTTCTGTGGCTGCATTCAGCTTCATAGTGCAACTTCCTAAAGATATCATTGAAGTGTTTAAACTCAAATCCTTATTTTCAAGTTGTTTAATATAACGCATCATTTTAGTTTCGCTATGATGCTTGTTAAAAACGGGATGTGTAAGGAATGGTGATGTTCTGGTTAAATGAGTTGGAATATTTTCCAGGATGGCTTCATCATCAAAATGTGCAAAAGCAATATCCTGTTCTTTCAGATTTGCAAATACATGAATAATATCTAAAACATCACGCTGTGTTGTTGTTTCATCTAAAGAAATAAGAACAAATTCATCATAATAATGAAAATTCATTTCTCTTTCCCTTGATGTTGATTTCAGTAATTCGATATTATCAACTTTTATTTTTATTGTATCGAAGTAAGCAAGATTTTCATTTTTAAAACCAAGGTCAGCAAGTTCAAGGCTAAGTGTTTGCGCAAGAATGCTAATTCGTTTTGCTATATTAATTAGGCCTTCAGGCCCGTGATATACAGCATACATGGCAGTCATGTTAGCAAGAAGAGCCTGAGCAGTACAAATATTGCTGGTAGCTTTTTCGCGTCGGATATGTTGTTCACGGGTTTGTAATGCCATGCGCAGGCAACGGTTGTTTTGAGCATCAACGCTAACGCCGATAATCCGGCCCGGAATATTTCTTTTGAATTCATCTTTAGTAGCAAAATATGCAGCATGAGGCCCGCCAAAACCCATTGGAACGCCCATGCGCTGAGTAGTGCCAACAGCAACATCAGCATCCATCTCGCCGGGAGGCGTAAGTAAAGTAAGAGAAAGAAGATCGGCAGCCATTACAACTTTTACGTTAACAGAGTGGGCATTTTTTATGAATTGTTTATAATCTTCAATACTTCCATCGCTGTTTGGATATTGAACAATTGCACCGAAAAATTCTTCGGTAAGTTCAACGGATTTATAATCGCCTAAAACAATATCAATATTAAAAGGAGTTGCTCTGGTAAAGAGAATATCTTTTGTTTGCCTGAAAATTTTTTCATCAACAAAAAACTTTGGAGCTGTAAGGTTATCGTGATTTTTATTTTTATGATTTAGCAGCATTGCCATTGCTTCTGCGGCAGCAGTACCTTCATCAAGGAGGCTTGCATTTGCAATTGGAAGGCCGGTAAGGTCGGACACAACGGTTTGAAAATTCAACAAACTTTCTAAACGGCCTTGTGCAATTTCCGCCTGATAAGGCGTGTATTGTGTGTACCAGCCCGGATTTTCAAATACATTACGTAGAATAACCGAAGGCACAATTGTATTATAATAACCCTGGCCTATGTAAGAACGAAAGACTTTGTTTTGGTAAGAAATGTTTTTTAATTCCTGAAGGTATTCGTATTCACTGATGGGTCCGCCTGTGGTAAGAGGTTTGTTGTTTCTTATTTGAGGAGGAACTGTTTCATCAATAAGTTGTTCGATAGATGCCACGCCAATTGTTTTAAGCATTTGGGCGGTTTCATTTTCATCAGGCCCGATATGGCGGTCAACAAATTCGTTTTGTTGTTTTTGGAACAGGTTCATAATAGTAGGTTGAATGCAATTTTCAGGTGCAAATTTAGGGTTTTAGATGTGTAATTTAAATGAGACTTTTAACTGGCGGATTAATGAGATAAAAGAACTGATTGTACATAATCTGAAATTTGTAATTTAAGAAAAACCATATATGAATTCATTTTAACTATTATCTTTATAAGAACCCTAATAAACTAAACATGCCCGATGATGTAAAATCCGTTAAGCTCCTGAAAATCTTAATGTTGATTGCCGGAAACCGCAAATACACTGCCTCAGAAATAGCAGAAAAATTTGGCTGTTCCAAAAGATCTGTGTTCAGGTATATAAGACAAATTGAAGCTGCAGGTTTTGTAGTTGATAATAATAATGGATATAAATTGGAAAAGAACTTTGCTGAAAGGCAGTTGAAAGAAATACTGCATTTTTCAGAAGATGAAGTTTTTTTATTTATTAATTCCATTAAAAATATAGAAGGAAATTCCAAATTGCAAAAACGTCTTTTAAGGAAATTAAATTGTTTTTATCATTTAAAAGTTTTTGAAGGAATTCGTGAAAATGCCGCACTTGAAAAAATAGATGTATTGTCAAGAAGCATTTCAGAAGGCAGGCAGGTGGTGTTGCATAATTACAGATCAGGAAACAGCAATATAATAGAAAGCAGGCAGGTTGAGCCATTTAAATTTACACCCGAATATGATTCAGTTGTAGCCTATGATGTAAACAGCGAAATGGTAAAATTGTTTAAGGTTGACAGGATGGATTATGTTGAGGAGAATGGCAGGTTATGGAAGTTTGCCAAACATCATTCAGACTGCATTACCGATGCTTTTGGCATTGCCGGGATAAAGATTTCAAAAAGTATAAGTTTCCAGTTAACATTGAAAGCGTATAATTTACTAACGGAGGAATTTCCTTCAACCAAAAAGCATATTGCAGAGTGCAGAGGAAGTTACATTTTAAAAATAAAAGTTTGCGGGTATGAGGGAGTAGGGAGGTTTGTATTAGGGTTGCCAATGGACATAAGTAATATAGAACCATTGAGTTTCAGAAAATATTTGCGTGAATTAAATTCCAAAAGAGAATTTTAAAACATAAAAATGGGTGACAGATTTTGGCACTACGGCAAATTACATTTGTATTGAATTTAAAACGTTTAATCCGTGCCCTTTATAAAATTAAAAAATGCGATTTCTGATAAAACTGAATTTGGAGGAAGGAAAGGAGATAAGCCTGAATTATGGTTATCTTTTATCATCTGCGACTTACAAAATTATTCAAAAAGCTGATGGAGAGTATGCATATTTTTTGCATGAGAAAGGTTATGGAAAAGGCTTTAAGCTATTTACATTTTCTGATTTAAGATGTGTTTATAGAATAAAAGGAGACAGGTTGGTTTTAGAGGGAAGAGAGGTAAGTTTTATTATATCATTCCATTTACCGGATGCATTTGAAAATTTTATAAAGGGTTTGTTTTTAACTCAGGTTATAGAATTAGCCGATAATACATCAA